>JAJTHA010000015.1 GCA_021299565.1 Candidatus Caenarcanales bacterium | reverse complement strand
AATATTTTCGTCTAAACGCTCGGCTCTATGGCATATCGACTGCTGAGTAGTTACCAGATTTATTGCAACTCGAGTGCAAAGTTTGCTCACAAGGCAACAAAGATAACACCCCCAACCTAGTCCAAACTACCTATTTATGAATAATAATTTTCAAAGATCTTTACTAATGGGTATAAATTCTCAATAACGGAGAAGAATCTTGCCACTAAGTGATGAACAACAAAATCAATTTACTCAATTAAGTCAGGAATTAATGACGCCGCTAGCGTCGGTTTTGACGATGCTATTAAACACCGAAGCAAGTGTTTCTCTAACAGGTGTCGGTGAATCAACTATTCAATCAGGCAATATAAATGCTCCTGAAAATATAGCTCTCATTCAAGCTCAACTTAGTTCAGATCCGAGCTCTCCAATATTTTTTATTACAACAACAGTCAATGCAGAAATCATTGCAGCATTAATGATGGGACAAGAGCCAGGTGCTGAGCTTGATGCAGACAAGCAAGAAGCATTTTTGTCAGCAGTTTCTCAAGCCTTAGCTGAGTCGCTTAATCAATTTAAAGCAAAAACTTTATCAATATCAAAATTCAATTTGCAAATGATTCCCGTTAGTCACGAAGTGGACTTAGGCGTTGGAACAGCAGAAAGAGTTGATGCGGTATTTAATATACAACTAGCTAATGGAGCTAGTGTAGATATGATTTTGAATATCTCAACTGATCATATCGCGAAATTATGTGGCGCTAAAACTACTGCAGGTCCTAAGCCGCAAGCTAGTCAGCAACAATCACAAGCAGCAAATGACGATTATGCAACTGTTGGTGATTTCATGGGTGCTGATTTTGCTGAAATAATTGATTCTCACAATCCTGATGATATTGATGAAAAGAAAAATCTTAATTTACTACTTGATATTAGATTAGGTTTGATTGTTGAGCTTGGAAGAACCGAGATGCATCTCAAGGAAATTTTGAAACTTACTAAGGGCTCAATTATAGAATTAGACAGGCTTTCAGGTGAGCCGGTAGATTTATTCGTGAACAACAAACTTATAGCAAGAGGTGAGGTTGTTGTTATTGATGATAATTTTGGTTTGAGAATTACTCAGTTGGCTGGTACTCAAAAGGCTCAAGAAAAAGAATTAGGTTTAATTGAGGGTTATGCTGGAAATTAATAATGGCAACACAAAATCCTTTTGAAAATAAATCGACCTCTGACTCTTATCAATCCACTGATTTGGTCTATTCAACTAGCGCCAAAGCAATATTAAATGTCTTTGCTCCTGATTTATTGCAGACCCACGCGCAAGTGGTAGATTTAGGTGCAGGAACAGGAGTCTCTACCGCAGAAATCCTGAAATACAAACCAGCGAAACTTACTATAGTTGAGCCTTCTATGGCAATGCTTGAAAATGCCGCTAGCGTTTTGGGACCTGGAATAGAATATATTCATAGTTCAGCAGAAAAAATGTTTGAACATTTTGATTCAAATGTTGATTTGATTTATGCTTGTAATTGTTTTCATCTTTTTCAAGATCTAGCCAGTGTTTTAGCTAGTATTTCTTGTACACTCAAACCGAAAGGTTTTTTTGTTTTTAATTTAACATCGCCTGCTTTTAGATTTGATACTTTAACTGAAACTCAAAAACTTGCTATAAAAGCAAATAGGGATTTTTATTCGGCGTTAAATCAATTGAGCCCTAATGATGTTTTGGCTTATACTTCTGATTTGCTTCAAAAAGCTTTGGATGGCACTCAAACCCAAGTCTATTTTAAAGATCAACTCGAACAAATTTTCCCATCTGTTGGAATAAATTTGTCAAATTACCAAGAACAAGATTTGGAGTATCCAAGCGTGATCCAGAAAAATATTTGGCGTATGATGGGTCAAAGTTTTACTCAAGATCAAGAAGCTTTGTCGAAAATAATAGAAGCGATTGAATTGCCTTCAAATATTGCATTTAAGCAAGCAGTATTTGTGATGCAGAAGGTATAGCATAAATATATTACAATGAATCTATGGATTCAAATTTTGATCTAGATTTAGGCCGAAGAATCACTATTATTGTTGTGTTCTTGTTGGGGCTATGGTATTTTTTAAACGCAATAGTTATCAAAATCAAATCAGGACAACTCAAAATCCCAGACTTCCTCAAAAGACAAATTCCTGCTTTGGACAATATAGAAAAATCATCTAATGATTTGCATTCTATTAATATCTTGCAGCGAAAAATACTTCCTGAAGGTCAAGAATTGTGGGTGGTTCAGGTTGATGATAAAAAAATCTTGCTTTCAAAGCATATACAAAGTGGTTTGAGGTTTTTGAAAGATCTTGATTAAGATCTATTTGCTGTATTTGATCTCCCAAATATTCTTTATACGAATCATAAATTGTTCAATGAAATCGCTCCTGTTCTCATCCACTTTTAATTCTTTTTTATTGAAATAAATTTCAAAAATCTTTTTTGATCCGAGTGATATTGAAATTCTTTGTTGTCCGGGGACATTATGAGGTTTCAATGATAGTTTCAGTAATGGACGAAATCCAGTATTGAACTTGAATTTATTAGTTTTGCATATATCCATAATCATTCGATTATATTTTTTTATGATCTGATTGTTTATAAACTGAGCTAGTTCATTAACACTTTTGCTATCTGGTATAAATCCTGCTTTAGGGGGGGGGATTGCCTTGAGAATCTTTTCTAAAGCTACAACAATTTCTCTTTCTATTCTATGAACATTGACTAAATTTTCTTTTGTAAAATCACTTTTTGCAAATTCTTTTGAAGCTGATGAATTTGCAGAATGCAGACTCATGCAGTTAATAACTGGAGCTTCAGCATTCACTGATCTCATGATTGCCTCGCCATCTAGTTTTACTAGTGAATGATTATCTGTCTCAAGTAAACCTGTCTCCATCAATGGTTT
>JAJTHA010000044.1 GCA_021299565.1 Candidatus Caenarcanales bacterium | reverse complement strand
AATTTATATTATTGAATAATTGGATCTAAGCAGAAGCTTCTTCTTTGTTAGCTGCTTCGAGCTTTTTACGAACTGCTTTTGTTTTCTTCGTACGAGTCTTCAATAGTTCTTCTTTCTTCTTAGCTTTAACTTCTCTGGTTTCAAAAGTATATTGATAAGGGCCATTCAATAGATCATGATTAGGAGTTTTGTTAAGCAGAAATTTTGTAGTTTCAGTGGTCTGTGCACCCTTTTCTTGCCAGTATTTGCTGCGTTCTGTGTTGTATACAAGAAGCTTAGCTTTAGGATCATAAAATCCCAAAACTTCTGTAGGTTCACCTTGTCTTTTTTTAGCTCTTTCTATAACCACTATTCTGTAAATAGGGGCTTTCTTCTTACCAAATCTTTGTAGTCTAATTCTCAACATCAGAAGCAAAATTCTAGCTTACTTAAGGGTGAAAAAATAATTAAGCTTTTGTGAAAAGCGCTTCTAGTGTGGCGATTGGGTCAATTTGTGCAAAATTTGCTTCTGGAAAGTGGATTTGAATTTCTCTTGCTGCTGAGCCTTCTTCGGTATCGCTGCCGTGAATAGCATTATCACCTATATGTTTGCCATAAACCTTACGAATAGTGTCGTCGGCAGCCTTGCTAGGGTCAGTCGCACCCATTGCATCTCTGGCTCTGGCTACTACGTTTTCAGCTTCCCAGACCATGCCAACTATTTTGCCAGCTGTAAAACTTTTGATAAGTTCAGGGAAAAATGGCTTGTCGCTAAGTGCTGCGTAATGCTCTTTAGCCAGGGCTTCTGTAGGTTGATAAATTTTCATTGCTAAGCATTTAGCATCAGGTAGAAGTTTAGAGAGCATCTCTACTATGCCTTGAGCATCTCCTCGAGAAAACGCCTCCGGTTTAACTGCTAAAAATGTTTTTTCAATTGTCATAATTATTTTCCTTTCTGCTCTTGCTTTTTGCTATTCTAACAGATTGATGACGACCATGCAAAAGCTCAAAAAGAATCTAGAAGCCATTTCTTGGGATGAGGATAAAGAAATTGTTAGATTATTGGATCAGCGAGATCTCCCATATAAAGAGACCTGGATAGAAATAGATAATTATCACGATCTAGCAAAAGCAATTAAGGACATGGTTCTCAGAGGCGCACCCCTAATTGGTATTAGTGCTGCTTACGGGATGGCACTTGCGGCAAAAAAAAATGAAGATTTTTGTGTGGCAGATCAAGCTTTGCGTGAGACGAGACCAACAGCCGTTAATCTCATGTGGGCTTTAGATCAAATTCAAGCAGTGATTCAAGGCTCTAGTCTTGATGACAATAAAACAATTTATCAAAAGATTCTGACTAAAGCAAAAGCTATTCATCAAGAGGATCTTGAGGCTTGTAAAAAAATGTCTGAGATTGGAGCGGAGTATATCAAAGAAAAAACTGGAAAGAAAAAACTAAGAATCATGACTCACTGTAACGCTGGTGCTCTTGCAACAGGTGGTTATGGAACAGCACTGGGTGTAATTCGTAAATTACATGAAGAAGATTTAGTTGAAATGGTTTATTCAAATGAAACTCGTCCGCGTCAGCAAGGTTCGCGCCTTACGGCTTGGGAACTGGCTTATGAAGGGATACCTGTAACCATGCTATCTGATAATATGGCGGCACACTGCATGAAGCATAAAATGATAGATCTCGTGATTGTTGGTGCAGATAGAATTACTGCTAATGGAGATGCGGCTAATAAAATTGGAACTTATCAAGTTGCAATCGTTGCTAAGCATCATGATGTACCGTTTTTTGTGGCTGCTCCAGAAAGTACTATCGATCGTAGTTTGGCGTCAGGAGATTTGATTCCTATCGAACAAAGAAATGTTAGTGAATTGCATACAATTAATGGTGATTTGGTTACAGCTAGTTCCGGAGTAGATTTCTTTAATCCAGGTTTTGATGTCACGCCTAATGAACTAATTGAAGCGATTTTTACGGAGAAAGGGATTTTTAAATAATCAAGCTCGACGCTAGCATTTCACTAGGTTTTTCCAAATCGAGATATTCAAGAATAGTAGGAGCGATATCAGCAAGTGTAGTACTTGCGTAAACATCATCAGGATTTGAACAAGGCTCTACCAATTTGATATCTTTTTGTGAATTATAAATGATAAAAGGTACCATATTCGTACTGTGAGCCGTGCGTACTGCTCCAGAAGTATCTAGCATTTGATCTGCGTTGCCATGATCGGCAGTGATCATCACCACTTGACCAGTGGTTTTTGACTTTTCGCAGACTTTTTTCAAAGCTAGATCAATTCTTTCTATAGCTGTAATTACAGCTTCCCAAATGCCTGTATGTCCAACCATGTCAGGATTGGCAAAATTACATACAATAAGCTCATAGTCTTTTTCCATTGCTTCTAGTAATTTGCTTTCAACTTCAGGCAAGCTCATTTCAGGCTTGAGATCATAAGTCGCTACTTTTGGTGAGGGAACCAAAAGTCTATCCTCTCCTGGAAATGGATCTTTGCGAGTTGAATTGAAAAAACTAGTTACGTGATTAAATTTTTCTGTTT
>JAJTHA010000130.1 GCA_021299565.1 Candidatus Caenarcanales bacterium | reverse complement strand
CATGAAATTAATCTTGTAATCGCCGAAGACCAATCAGAATTCATTAATTTTCTAGTTCTTAGCTATACTTACAACAGTTTTTTTAAAGATGATTTTGCAGTAGAACAAAATAGACTAGAAAATCTTGCTTCTCAATATGATCAAGAAAAAATTAAACAATCATCACAAAAAATAATGTCTGAAATAAAAAGCGATAAATTAGTAATAGATAGCTCAAGTAATCTATTAAGAATAAGCCACAAACAAGTCGCCGACGAAGAATTAGTCATCAAGACTTTTATTGCAATTCAAAATAGCTTAAGAACAAGAGACCAGGCTATTATAGATAGCTACTTGAAACTCGGTCCTGGTTTACATCTCATGATCCTAGGAGCTTTACATTTCGAAAATATCGCTAAATCCATGAAAGAGAATAATCAAAATTTAATCGCAATTTCAGCAAATCCTTGATAGTCATGTCATCCTGAGCGCAGCGAAGGATCTTCTTAACCAACTCTTAAATCTAATTTGTTACGCATATTGTAGTAAAAAGTATTTAGATGAATATACCCACCCCATCATCAAATAAAGTTAGCGCATCAGGCATTAGCAATTCTCAAAAGTCTAATAGCACGGTTAAATCTGCAGTGAAAAAAGTTTCAGGCAATAATGAAGCTAACAAAAAAGACGAAAGCTCAAGTACTTTTGCAGAAGGACAAGCAGCTTTTGCAGAAAGACTTGCCAAAGTAGGTGAGGATTTTGCTTTCCATAGAGGTATGGCAATTGCATCTGGTTCATCGATGTTTCCATTCATGAATAATTCCAACGCTGTAAATCCAGCTTTATCACCTGCTGCATGGAAGGAATCAGGAGCTGTTGCAAGTGGTCTAGGTAATGATAGCTTGAGACCCGGTAATAGATGGGAAAGAGGAGAGTCAGGATATATTGGCGGAACCGCCGATCTCAGTCAACAAGATCTAAAACTGCTTGAGGGCGGAAAAGGCGATGGAAATTTTTCAGTAATCAATTCAACTGTGTCGAGCAAAGTATCTTGGATGACAGAAAATGGTAACTATTTGAGTCAAGAATTGAGAAATGAAGTTGTCAGTAAAGGCAAAAGTCTTGGTAAAGTTTTCAACGAAATTCATGGTCGTAATGTCGGAGGCAATAGTCAAACAGTAAATATCAATGGCAATAAGCTTCCTGATGATTTTGGTACACAATGCAATAAAGCATCTCATGCGGTATTTCTTGCTGATCTAAGACATGGTCAACATGGACAAATGTTTAGAGCAGATTTTGAAAACTTCAAAGCCATTGCTCTAGCTTCTGGTGTACCAGCAGATAAAATCAAAGTCGTTGATAATTGGAATGATTATAAAGCTGCAATTACAACTGCAGCCAAAGACGCTGATGGCATAAGAGAAAGAGATGGAGAAAAAGCTCAATTGGGTCTTCTGACTGGTGTAGCTGCGCATGGCTATTCTTATGGGGGAAGAGGGGTTCACGATCCAAATGCCATAAGTGGTTTTTCTGTGAGGGGACAAGATGTCAATGAAAAGAAATTTGAAGATCTCCTGGGCATGGCTGATGCTCATTTTAATAATACCGTTTCAATCAATTGTCCATGCCATTCTGGTGGATTTGATGGTAAAACCAATCTCGCTCAGGAAGGTAAATTAGCTCAAAACGACCCTAATAAAAAACCTGAGGATAAAGACAAACAAACTCAATCAAGCTAAGATTTTTTCTTTTCTTGCCACCAATGAATTAAAGCTGGAGCCAATGAAGCAATAAAAATCAAGCCAACAATTGGTAACAAAAATTTATCGGGATCTGGCAAAACTGTACCAAGGAAATAACCCAATACTGTTACACCAATCGCCCAAAGCAAAGCTCCAACGAGATTATATATGAAAAATGTTTTGTAATTCATCAAAGCGATACCTGCAACAACTGGTGCAAATGTTCTTATGATGGGCATGAATCTCGCTAGCACAATAGTTTTAGCACCGTGCTTGTTGTAATATTCTTCAGTTAGTTCAAGATGTTTTTTCTTGAAAATTTTTGAATTTGGATTTTCAAATAGATTTCTTCCAAATTTCTTACCAAAAAAATATCCAGCGTTATTTCCTAGAACTGCTGCGATAAAACAACCTATCAATAAAATTGGCAATGAAAATAAATTTTGAGAAGCGAGTAAACCTGCGGTGAACAACAAAGTATCTCCTGGCAAAAAGAAAATTAAACATGATTCTGCAAAAATTATTGCAAAAATTCCTGGATAGCCAATGAGTTCTATAAATTCTTTTAAGTCGTGCATAAGTTCATCATAGCTTAGTATAAAAATCGTCGCTAGTCATCCTGAGGAGTGAACGAAGTTCACGACGTGAGGATCCACATACCATGATGCATCGTGGACCCTTACGTCGCCCCTTTCGGGGCTCCTCAGGGTGACGAAAATTTCAATTACAAAGAAGGCTCTTGTTTGGACATGCAATGCAAGCCCCCACCTTCCTCCACAAGCAATCTAGAATTAAGCCCAATGACTTGATGAGACGGCAATGCCTTGCAAAAAATCTCCAAAGCGATTTCATCTTGCGGGCAATCAAAAGTTGGGACGATAACAGCACCATTCAAAAAAATAAAATTAGCATATGAATTAGGAAGATATTCTCCATCTAACTTCATGATTACTGGCATAGGTAATAAAGTGACTTCCAAATTATATTTTTTATTGGAATGTTTCCACTTACTAAGAACTTCAAATGAGTCTTTTAGATGTTGATAATTTGGATTAGTCGCGTCATCAGACGCACACAAAAAGACTTTATTGTAGTCATAAAACCTAGCAAAATCATCAATATGACCATCAGTATGATCCCCTTCCAGACCACGTTCTAGCCAAATCACATCGTCTATATTAAAAACGTTTTTGAGATTTTTCTCTATTTGATTTTGATTTAGATGTGGATTGCGATTGCTATTCAAAAGACATTGCTTAGTGGTCAAAATCACTCCATCTCCATTAAACTCAAGAGCGCCTCCCTCTAAAACCATATCAAATGAAGATCTTGGATATGAAAGTATTTTTTCAATTTGCGCCGGGACCTCATTGTCTAGATTCCAAGGCGGGAATTTTTCTCCCCAAGCATTAAACTCAAAATCAAGCATTTCTATTTTATTGTTATTAAAAACAAAAAAAGGACCATAATCACGAATCCAAATATCATTATTAGGAATCACTATAGGATTGACTTTGAACTTGCCTTGAATAGTAGGGAAATTATTTTTGAGATCTTCATTTGCAAAAACCAGATTTATATCCTGAAACTCTAAAATAAGCTTTATTAATTCATGATAAAAAGCACGTATTGGTTTAAGGCGTATATCATTCCATTCATTTAAGTTATGCGGATAACTCAGCCAAATTGCTTTTTGTTTATGCCACTCAGGTGGATAAAAAACAGAAGTTTTAGGATAACCATTTACTGGTGATATCGCCATAAGCATCTACTCTCCTATCCCTAAAAAACGGCCATACACGTCTTGCTGATTCAATTTCAGCAAGATCAATATCAAGATGATTTACTGATTCTTCTGTTTCATTTTGAATAAGAATTTTTCCGAAGGGGTCAGCGACAAAAGAATGCCCCCAAAAATTCAGATGCCCTTCTCTTCCGGTACGATTTACCGCAACTACAAAAACATTATTGGCGATAGCGTGTGCTCTCATTATCGTGGTCCAAGCTTCAACTTGAGACTTATATACACTTGGATCTTCATTATCATCCCAGCCTATTGCAGTTGGGTAATAAAGTATCTCAGCTCCTTTTAGAGCAGTGATTCTGGCTGCTTCAGGAAACCATTGATCCCAACAAATCAATAATCCGACTTTTGCTTCTTGGCACTGAGTAACTACAAAGCCTTTGTCCCCAGGACTAAAGTAATATTTCTCATTAAATCCAGGATCATCAGGGATATGCATTTTGCGGTAGTGAGAGACTATTTGCCCTTGATGGTTTATGTGAATAGTCGAATTAAAAAAAAGCGCTGATGATTGTTTTTCAAAAAAAGGCAACATCAAATCGATTTTTAATTGCTTAGCTAAATTTTGAAATTCTTTTATCTCTGGAGAATCTAGTTCAAGAGCCAATTTGAAATTGGCAGGATCTTGCTTGATCGCAAAATAATCACTTGTCATTAGCTCTGGCAAAAAAATTATAGCTGGATTTTTTTGAGCTGCTTCTTTGATTTTTTGGCTGTAATAATCTAGATTAGCTGCGGTGCTAGATTGCGACTTGCCTTGTATCCATGAGAGTTTCACAAGCTAAAGATTCTACCATATTCACTATCCGCCTTCGGCGGTTGTCACGGCGTGACCGCGAACTTGTTTCTTGCACTGTCATCGCGAGATTTGCGAAGCAAATCGTGGCGATCTCATTCGGTATTAACGATGGAGATTGCTTCGCTTCGCTCGCAATGACTATAAAAACTTCGCTCGTAATTACAGTGGCCTACTTAATCTTCTCGATAATCAATTCTTTATTGTTGAGACTATTTTGCCATAGTTTATGATCTCTGTATTTTTCAAAAAATTCTGTTACTGTCATATCAAACTTGCCAAATGCAACTTTGAGACAACAAGCCAATCTCGCCTTGAGCAAATTCAATTGCAGCAATAATATCTCTCTATCTTTTGGGTCTAACTGTTTCCAAAACTCTGATGCTTGTACATTGCCTTCTTTGAGCTTGATAGAAGTTTCAACCATTACATCAAAAAATCTAAAAAATAATAAGAGTAAATTACTCGCAGGTAGTTTAAGTAAATTATTATCAGCTTTGGTATTCTCAAGTGCATGATAAATTCTTGAAGCAAGAAGATCTATTTGAGCTTCATCTTGAAGATAACTACATTCATCGATTAATTTTCTATAAGTATCAAGAACAGTGGAGGTATCGATGATTGCAGAAATTTGCTTGCCCATAAAAAATCTACAGATATTGGCCAGATCTAACATCAACCTGATGTCTTTGTTGTTCTCTATGCTATCTTCAGTTTGATTATGTGGACCTAATGGTCTAAATGCGAATAAATTTTTGCGTGTTGAGGTGGTCATAAGTGTTTTATTCACAAAGAGAACCTGTGATACAACTGGGTGTAAACCCCTAGGGATATTGTGTTAAGTTATAAAGTTGCTTGATTGTTTGCTCGTAAGCTAGTAATTTTTCTCTAAGTTCGAAGTTAGAAATATTTTGATTTAAGGTTTTGTCAATATATGCAATCTCAGTTTTAAATATAGTTTTGCAAAGTTCTTCAGAACTACTAAGCTTTGTTACAAAATTTAAAGCTTGCAAAAAAGCTTCTGT
>JAJTHA010000168.1 GCA_021299565.1 Candidatus Caenarcanales bacterium | reverse complement strand
TTTTATCCTCGTCAATTAGAGTTAATTTATTGGGATGAGATTCATCTATCTTGCACTTGTAATATCCATAAAGAATTTGAGGCTTGATATATCCAATATCGAGAGCTTCTCTTTTGATTCTTTCTAGTAAAGGATAGATCTCATTTTGTTTTTGCTTGTCGTATTCTTCATGGCTTCTGGTGCCTTTGCCCATGCGCCATTGACCTATTATAAGGGCGTCTTTGTTGAGATAATTGAAAACATCATTGAGATCGATTTCGTTGCTATCAATAATTTTATCTCCCCAAAACGGTGCTTGAGGAATATCTTCTATAGCTCTGACCAAAGAAACTTTGTCTATGAAATTATTGTTATCGATTTTGCTGTCGACATTAACCGCATCATAAGGACTATCTGTTTCAGGATTGATTTGTTCTGAAGCATCAGCTGATGCTCTGGTTTTGTAAAACTCTTTTTTGACCTCTTCGAGATTTACTCCTGAACAGATTTTTTCCATAAGACTTAAATCTGTAAAAGCATCAAAGCCATAAAACACAGTCCCTTTGTAGGTTTTGGCACAGTCGTCTTCGACGTAGCGGCGAGTTAAAGCTGAACCACCTAGAATGACAGGTATATTGATGCCTTTATCATTCATTGCTTCTAAGTTCTGTTTCATAATGAGAGTTGATTTAACTAGTAGTCCTGACATCCCAACAACATCTGCTTTGTATTTTTCTACGGCTTCTAAGATAGTATCGACAGGTTGTTTAATACCTAAGTTATAAACCGTATAACCATTATTGGTAAGAATGATATCTACTAGGTTTTTGCCGATATCATGAACATCACCTTTGACGGTCGCAAGCACTATCGAGCCTTTTGAGTTATTGCCGGCGGATTTTTCCATGAATTTTTCCAGATAGGCGACAGCTGTTTTCATGCAAGTGGCAGACTGAAGCACAAACGGTAATTGCATTTCACCACTTCTAAATCTGTCTCCAACGATTTTCATGCCATTCATCAAAAATACATTGATAATGTCTAGAGGACTGTGGTTTGCTTTTAAAGCGAGATCAAGATCTTTTTCTATATTGGTTTTGTTGCCATCAATAATTCTTTTAGAGAGAGTTTCTTCTACGCTAAGTCCTTCGTATAGACTGGCGTTTGAGCTAGTGTCGATTTTGACATCGCCAGCTGCTTCAAGCAGAGCATGCAGTGGATCATAACCATCTTTGCGTCTGTCGTAAATCAAATCTAAGCAAATGTTTTTGAGTTTTTCGTCTATCTGTGCAATTGGATAAAGTTTCTTGGCGCTTGCTATTGCCATATCCAAGCCTGCTTGAATACATTCGTGCAAGAAAACAGAATTCAAAATTGGTCTAAGTTTGGCATCAAGCCCAAAGCTAATATTTGACAATCCCAAAATCGTTTTCACTTCTGGGAATTTTTGTTTTATTAGTCTAATCCCTTCTATAGTGTGGATTCCGGCATCTCGCATTTCATCATCTCCAGAAGCAAGAGTGAAAGTAAGGGCGTCGTATATCAGATCCTTTGCTTCAATTCCATGTTTGTTGACCAGTAGATCATAGAGCCTAGTAGCCATAGCAATTTTTTGCTCAGCAGTTTTTGCCATGCCAGTTTCATCGATAGTCAGCACCACCAAAGCTGCTCCGTGTTTATTGGTGAGCTCTGCGATTTTGGCTACTCTCTCTTCGCCGTCTTCTAAATTGACCGAATTGATTATCGCTTTGCCAGAGATATACTTGAGTGATTCTTCAAGAACTGGATACTCGGTGCTATCTACCATGATAGGAATATTGACTTCGGTATTAATTCGTTTAATCACTTCGACCATGTCTTTAGTCTCGTTTCTGCCAACATAAGCAGTGCAAACATCCAGTACATGAGCGCCTTCGGCGACTTGTTCTTTGGCGATATCAACGATAGCCTCATAATCTGATTTAGCAAGTAGATCTCTAAATAATTTAGATCCATTAGCATTGGTTCTTTCGCCGACTATTAGAGGGCGGGGTTCCATGATCATTGGCACTGAGTTATAAATGCTAGAAACTGATTCGATAGTTTCTAGATGCCTGGATTTTTTATTGGATTTTTGAATCAAATTATTTTTTTCGAGAGCTTCAGATAGTTGCCTGATGTGTTCGTAAGTTGTACCGCAACAACCACCAACGAAATCTATCTGATAATCTTTTGTAAAACTAGCTAGTTGCTCGGCGAAATCAGGAGCAGAGAGCGGGAAATGTGCATGTCCACCGATGTTCTCGGGGATACCTGCATTAGGAAGACAACTGACCATGAAAGGACTTTCTTCACTTAGATATCTGATATGTTCTTTCATCTCCTTTGGCCCAGTGGCACAATTCATGCCAATGGTATCAATGGGATAAAGTGAAAGCGTGGTAAGAGCTGAAGCTATATCCGATCCCACCAATAAAGTGCCCATCGTTTCAACGGTTACTTGCACATGTATCGGGAATCTCAAACGCTTATATAGACCAGTTTTGGGTTTATTCACTAGTTCTGCTCTCGGATATTTTTGGCTAAGGGTTTCTATTGCTGAATTATCATCAAGATCAGCAAAGACTTTGTAGCAGGCATTGAGACAGGCTTTGATTTGTAAAGGATCTTGGCAAGTTTCGATAAGTATCAAATCTGCTCCTCCATCAATTAATCCTTTGATTTGTGGTTGATATGATTCGTATAATTCATCAAAGCTAATATTGCCAAGAGAAGCGAGTTTGGTTCCCGGTCCTATGGAACCCGCTACAAATCTAGGTTTGCTTGGATTGGCTTTGGTGAATTTATCGGCAACCTCTCTTGCCAGTGAAGTTGCTAATTTGCTTATTTCATAAGATCTTTCGGAGATATTATATTCCGCTAAAACTAACTTGCTTGACCCAAAAGTATTGGTCTCGACTACATCCGCTCCTGCTTCAAAAAATTTGGAATGAATTTCTTTGATGATTTCTGGTCTATGAACGTTGAGCATTTCTGGGCAACCATCGAACTCATCACCACCGTAATCTTTTTCGTTGAGATCGTAGCTAAATAAACTTGTGCCCATTGCACCATCAAAAATGATGGTTTTTTGTTTAGCGATATCAAGGAATTTTTGCATTGTTTATTATGATGATGGTATCAGGTTTTGAAAACTCCAAGAGAAGAATCAGGAGAGTATTCTGGTTGTATTAGATTCAGCCTATTGGAGCTTAGAAGTTTTCGATAAATAAGATCAGCTTTTTGGCAATTTATTGTTTGATCAGTTGCTGGCTTTACTAAATAGTAGAAATCTTGATTAAGTTTTTTTTGAAAATCATTTGCTTCATTATTTAGAAACTTGCTGATAGATATATTATGGAATTCTTTCAAAAGATCTTCTAGATATCTAATATTCTCACTTGTGTTCTTGTGATTTTTATTGAATTCAACAGTGAAGCTAAAACTACTGTCATAATTTATTTCACACAAATTAGGTAATATTTCGGGCTTGATAGTTTCTTCATCCAGGGCTTTTGCTTTTTTGCCGGAGATAATAAATTTAGAGACTTTCTTTTCAACAAACGCTTCACTTGCCAACATTGATAAAGACTGCAGGAGCAGTACAGTGATTATAATTTGCTTCATAGATTTGATATTAGCTGGCTGATAATCGCAATGTCAATACTTCTTGAATTGATATTTGCTTGTACGTTGCGAGCCGGTTCTTTTAAGTATACGATGTTTGACCCCATATTCTAAATCCCTACTCGCTGTTGCGCTTGAAATTGTTTTAAATACTTGCATATAATCTTTGCGGGCAAAATCTTTTTTGCCAAAAGAATCTGCGGCTTTGCCAAGGCGTGATTTAGCATCATCAGCCATAGGTCTAAAAACCTGTGCATAGCTTTCAAGGGCCTTTAATATGCTAGTTAGCATAAACTCAATAAAAGCTGATGACTCACCCGCTTTGCCAGAGGCTTCTAAAGCTTTGTAATAATTTTGTTGTTTGTCTTTAATGATAGTTTCAAGTGCTATATATTTAAAGATCTCATTATTCGCAGCCAAGATTAGATTCTGCCAGAATCTTCCCAGCCTGCCATTGCCGTCACTAAACGGATGGATAAATTCGAATTCATAGTGAAAAACAGAACTTAAAATCAAATAGTGATCTTCTTTGTTGTTGGCGACATAATCAAACAAATCTTGAAGCAGCTTATCGAGCATTTTGGGTGGCGGAGCTATATGTTTGATGATTTTTCCAGACATAATATTCACTTGGCATCTTCTGATTTTGCCAGCGTTATCTATCAAGTCCTGCATAAAAATCTTGTGGGCTTTTTGGAGTGAAGCTAGTGATTTGAAATTGAAACTATCAAAAGCTTGATAGGCTTTAATTGCATTGTTGATTTCTAGAATCTCGTGCTTGGGACCAATGACCCTTTTGCCTTCTAGTAAATCTGTTACTTGACTTTCTGTGAGAGTGTTTCCTTCTATGGATAACGAGGCTCTGATACTTTTGACCTGATTTTGTTTTCTGAGTTCAATTTTTGGACTTTGAGCATCAAGTCCCTGTAACTGCCCCAAGAGCATAGATATTCTGGATACCAAATCAAGTATTTTGCTGTTTAGTTGATATGGAGGCTTGTACATGATAGTATCATATGATACTATCATTATATACCCATTGGATGCCAGATTTCAAACCATATTCTCTAAGTGATTTTTCGCCT
>JAJTHA010000032.1 GCA_021299565.1 Candidatus Caenarcanales bacterium | reverse complement strand
GCTTATCTAAATAATTGGTATACTGCTTAATGTAATTGGGTATATATCAGAGGTTTGGGTTATTGTTAGAATTTGTGAAATTTTGGCTTTTAATGCTAAAACCCCTATTAGGTGAATTAAATGATTGAAAGATACGCACGTGAAGAAATGCTAGAAGTCTGGTCAGAGCAGAGTATGTACCAGCATTGGTTAAACATAGAAATTGCTGTTTGTGAAGCCTATAGGCACTTGGGCAAAATTCCTAGAGCTTCAGTAGCCAGAATTAAAGAGAGAGCAACTTTTAAAATCGATAGAATTCGTGAATTAGAAAAACAAATTCATCACGATATGCTTGCTTTTTTGACTTGTGTCTCAGAATCAGTTGATAGTGAGGATTCTAGATTTATACACTTGGGTTTAACAAGCTCTGATGTCAAAGATACAGCGCTTTCTTTGATGATTAAAGAAGCTGGTGGCATTTTGGTAAGAGGACTTGATGAACTTTTGCAAAGTCTAAAAGAACTCGCTCTAGAGCACAAAGGTACTGTTTGTATTGGTAGATCTCATGGAGTTCACGCTGAGCCGACTACTTTTGGTTTAAAGATGCTGGTTTTTTATGATGATCTTAAAAGAGCAAAGAAAAATATTATTGCAGCAGTTGAGGACAATTGTGTTGGAATGTTTTCTGGTGCTGTTGGTACCTTTGCAAACCTTGATCCACAAATAGAAAAAATCACTTGCGAACATTTAGGTCTGAAGCCAGCTTTAATTACTACTCAGGTTATTAGTCGTGATAGACACGCTTGTTTTATGAATGCATTAGCGGTTGCAGCCAGCGTTATGGAAAGACTAGCTTTGGAAGTTAGACATTTACAAAGAACAGAAGTTTTAGAAGTAGAAGAACCTTTTTATCGTAGACAAAAAGGCTCTAGTGCTATGCCTCACAAACGTAATCCTTGGAGATCTGAAAATATTTCTGGTCTTGCTCGTATGGTAAGAGCCTATGCTGGAGCGAGTTTGGAGAATATCATGCTTTGGCACGAAAGAGATATTTCTCATAGTTCTACAGAGCGTATTGCTTTGCCTGATTGTACAATTCTGGTAGATTTTATGGTAAATCGTTTGACTCAAATACTTAGAGGTTTGAAAGTTTATCCAGAAAATATGCAAGCTAATTTGAATAAGTTTGGTGGGGTAATATTCTCTCAACAAGTCTTAATGAGACTGATTCACAAAGGTCTTAAACGTGAATCTGCATATGAAATGGTGCAGGATTTTGCTCATGATGCATGGAATAAGGCAGATGGTAATTTTAAACAGATGTTGATGGATTCAGCGGATATAGGTGACTATCTGACTAAAGAAGAAATCGAAGCGTGTTTTGATCCGCAGTATCATTTGAAAAATATTGATTATATCTATGATCAAGTTTTGGGTCTAGGCTTAAGTTCTAGCTCAAGTACTTCGATACTTGGAAGCGGACCCTTACTATAAAACTAATTTACAATTTCACCGCGAAGTGCCCAAGCCTTTGCTTGAGTGATTTTTACTTTGGTAAATTTGCCGATATATTTATCGTGTAATTTAGGATCGCATTCGATATTAGTGGTTTTGTTGTGAGAAATTCTACCAGTTAATCTATCTGGATTTCTTTGTGATGGTCCTTCAATAAGAATGTCTTGAATTGTGTTGAGATATCTTTGAGCTTGTTTGTCAGCAACTTCTGTAACTATCGCATTTAAAAATCTAATTCTCTCTTGCTTTTCTGTCGCTGAAACTGGATCTTCCCAATCTGCAGCTGGTGTATAAGGTCTTGGTGAATACACCGCTGTGTTGCAAGCATCATAACCAATGATTTGTATTGCTCTTACTGTATCCATGAATTGTTCGTGAGTTTCTCCTGGAAAACCAACTATCACGTCTCCAGTGATTGAGGCATCTGGCATAAGTTTGCGAATGTAATTAATCAATTCCATGTATCTTTCGACTGTATATCTTCTTGCCATTCTTTTAAGAACTTCATTATTGCCAGCTTGTATAGGTATGTGAAAATATTTTGAGACTTTATCCAATTCTGCAACTGTTTCTATTAGTTCAAAAGTCATATCACAAGGATGTGAAGTTAGAAACTTAATTCTCTTGATTCCATCTACTTTATGTACTTCTCTAAGTAATGTTGCTAGATTGCTTCCTATATCTAGTCCGTAGCCATCAACATTTTGTCCAAGCAAAATTATTTCTTCATAACCCTCATCAGCCAGCACAGAAACTTCATCAACTATTTCTTTAATTGATCTAGAACGCTGATCACCACGGGTTTTTGGGACGATGCAATAGGTGCAGCGATAATTGCAGCCATAAATGACATTTACCCAAGCGAAATATTTTGTTTTGCGGAAAATTGGTGTTTCAGGAATATCTTCAGGTAATTCTTCCCAGATCTCTGCTGTAGTGGCTCTTTGGTAAGTACCTTTATTCTCGATTGCTTCTGGAATATTGTTATTTATTGCCTCTGTGAGTTTGCCTTCAGCTTCAATAACAAGATCAGGCAGACGGTGAATATTGTGAGTGCCTATCAAAATATCGGCGGTGCGAACTTGATGAAGAAGTTTTTTGCCTTCTTGTTGAGCCACGCAACCAGCAATTGCAATCAATGAACCGGCTTTGCGGATTCTATCCCAAGATCCAATATAGCTTTTCATTTTGTCTACAGCGTGCTCTCTAATCGAACAGCTGTTTAAAATAGATAAATCAGCTTCTGCCACATTTTCGGTAGGGTAATATTCGATTTCTTCTAATAGACCAAGCATGCGCTCAGTATCAGCCATATTCATTTGGCATCCTAATGTTTCAATAAAAACTTTTTTTTTCGAACGCGCAGGCATATGTCTTATCTTATCAGTGTTTTTTTCTCGTATACCTAAATTTTATTTTCTTATAAAATATTTTAATTTCTAGATCTAGTCTCTGACTTATTTGATTCATTCCTCAAGCACCATAAATAGTGTTGCTGCTTCCACTCATAACAAAATTGCTCTTACATAAGACTTAAGAAGATGTGCATGCCAGCAAGCGGTCTTGCTAACATCATTATTGTCCCAATTAATTAAACAGGAGAATACAAATCAATGAAAAATCTTTATAGACTAATGACAAATATTTTGTTAGTCATATTTATGACAAGCTTATTACCAGCTATGTCAGTGGTTCCAGGACCACAAACACCTACTGGTCAGGTTGATACAACTAACACCAGCAGTGGTAACAACAACAATAATAATTCAGGAAATAACTCTAGTAGCAATACTGCGAAAAGCAATCGCTACGTAGATATGACTTGTACAGGTTCAGAGCCAAGTTTAAAGTTGCAACTAAACACTTTAAGCCAGACTATTGATCTTGCGAAAACACCGAATATCAGAGTAAGACTACAAGTAAACCCTTTGTACAACTCTATCGAAAGTACAAACAGTTTCAAAATCAATTCTTATGACATAAGCACAGGAACTAGACAATATGTTTCTACTCAAGCACTTACAATTCCTAGAGGCGCTAGAAAAAATAGAGTGTTTAATATCAATCCTGGTAGATTTACATCTCCAACTAAAAACTTAGAGTTTGATATTTTTGATACTGAAAGAAATTTAGTAAACACTTGTAGAGCAACTTTAGGTGCAACAAATTTAACTTCACAAGTATCTAGTGACAATAATCCAGTAGCTGCTACAGCTTGTACTGGTACAGATTTTGATTGTCAGTTAGAGCAGTTTTTCCAAAGAGTAACTTTCGAAGCTAAAAGACAAAGACTAACTACAACTCGTGTAGTGAGAACAGCTGATGGTTTTTATGAAGTAACTCTTCCTATAGCTGCTGCTTCTCCATTTGGTAAAAGATCAGGTACTTCATCTACTAACACAGGTACTGGAAGTGGTTCTGGGACTGGTGTTGGTACAGCTGCATTCGGTGAGACTCTAGATATCTCTAGAATCAGACTAGGTAGTGCGGTAACTGATTATGCAAATTTTATTTATGATGATGTCAATGATGTTTTGCAAATTGGTTCTGGAACGGCTTCAAATACTGTTACTAATAATTTGTTTTTAACTGATGATGCTAGATTAGGTGTTGGCGTAGCTAGTCCTTTAGCTGCTTTACATTTAAAAGAAGGAACTGCAACTGTTCCAAGTTTCATTTTGAACCCAGGTACTTTAACTACTACTCCGATTAATGGAGCAATTGAGTTTAATGGTGGAAATCTTTATTTCACTAAAAACAATGTAAGATCAGTTCTTGGAGCACAAGGACCGGCAGGAGCTACGGGACCAGCAGGACCAACGGGACCTCAAGGACCAGTGGGACCAACAGGAGCTCAAGGACCAATAGGACCTCAAGGACCAGCAGGATCTTCAGGCACTGCAAATATCAGAAATGGAGGAACAATTGTTGGCTCTACTTCTGCTTTGTTGTTTAAGAACGGTGCTTATTTACAAAATGCGATCTTGAATGGAACAACTACTATCAGAGGTCCAGTTGCTGGAAACGTAAATTTCACAGGTACTATATCTGGAAATGGTTCTGGCATTACTAATATTACTGGAGCTAATGTTGTAGGAACTGTTCCTAGTGCTACTACTGCAACTTCTGCTAACACAGCAGCTAGTCTAAACAATAGTGCACAAACTCTTGCTCTTGCTGGAGCTACGGCAGGTGCGATTATCAATATCCCAGTTGGAGGTTCAAATGTAACTCTTCCAACTAGTGGTACTTTGGTAACAACTACGAGCATGACACCAGTTGCATTTGATCCAACTTTGCTTGACATGAATGGTAGAACAGATATTGATGTTACAGGCAAAAACTTCATTAGATTGATTGATTCAGGAGCAAGTACTGTTGAAACGATAACAACATTAAGTGGTGGTGTTCCGGGTCAAAAAGTATATTTGCAACTATTAGCACCAATGTTGTTTTTAGTTGATAACGCTGGTACTGTGAATCGTATTCAGTGGGGATTAGGTACTTCAGCTGGACCTCGTTCGCAAAATACAACTGAGGTATTTGGCTTTATTTTCAATGGTAATGCCTGGTATCTTACTGAAAGATATATACTCTAATTTCTACTCCAGATGCTAATTTAAAACCCCTTGATCTTTATGGTTGAGGGGTTTTTTCTTTATTGGCTTAAATTTGTTATTATTAATTAGGTGGATCGTTTCTTTGACTTAATTGTTATTGGCGGAGGGCATGCTGGCTCAGAAGCGGCTCATGCCGCGGCTAAATTAGGCATAAAAACTTTACTTCTCACAAATTCTATCGATCAAATCGCTTCTATGCCATGTAATCCTGCTATTGGCGGTCCAGCTAAATCTCATTTAGTTAAAGAGATAGATGCACTTGGTGGCATAATGGGGCTTGCTGCTGATGCTACATATTTGCAGATGAAAACTTTAAACAGTTCTAAAGGACCTGCTGTAAGAGCACTTAGAGCTCAATCTGATAAAAAGCAATATTCTTCTTGGGTCAGGCAGTATTTAGAAAATCTAGAAAACCTCACTATTTATCAGGCTTCAGCTAAAGCTCTTGAGTTTGAAGCGAATAGAGTTTCTGGTGTGATAACTAATCTTGAGGAGAAAATCAAATGCAAGGCTGTAGTACTGACTGCTGGTACCTTTCTTGAAGCAAGAATTTTTAGTGGTGACAAGTTTGAAACTGCAGGTAGAGCTGGCGAGAAGGCTTCATTAGGGCTTAGTCCTAGTTTGAAAGATTTTGGAATAAGTACTGGTCGTTTGAAAACTGGTACTCCTGCGCGTTTGGATAAAAAATCAATTAACTTTGATGTTCTTGATAAAGCGCCTGGTGACAAAGAATTATCATGGTTTTCTTTTTTGCCACATAGACCTGTTAGACCACAGTATGATTGTCATATTACTAGAACTAATGCTAGAACTCATGAGATCATTCT
>JAJTHA010000184.1 GCA_021299565.1 Candidatus Caenarcanales bacterium | reverse complement strand
TGAGTCGCTAGAAGAAACACAAAAATTAGGCAGTGCTATATTGCCGTATCTACGAGAAGCTCAGATAGCGCATAAAATTGTTAATGCTTTGAATGAAAATGTAGCTAAGCATTACGATTCTAGTCAAGAATATAGTGATCAATTTGGCAAAACAATAACCATATATCCAGCAAGCATAATTTCATTTGAACAAATCGCAAAAGATATTAATCACATAATCAAACAGAATAATCTACAAACCAATGATTCAAACATAGTTGGTGACAGACTTCTAGACGACACCGGAAGAATTTTTTATCGTTATGATGGCGCATCAAAAAGCCGACCTGGTGAATACGATGAAAACAGAGGCGGCGATAAATATATGGCAGCAGATATGACTACTACAGATGATCCATTTGTAAATTTGAGATTTGAGGATAAAGTATGAGCATAGATTTTTCTACAGTTGGTTTCTTGAAATCACTTGGAATTGGTTAGACTAATACTCACAAGGGCCCTAAATTGCCTGATGCATTAGCAAAATACCTTGATAAATTAATCACGCAAGGAATTGATATAGATAAAGATGAGCCGAAATTGGTAGAACAATTAATGTCAAAAGCAACATTACTTGCCTCAGAAAATATCAGCATCAAGCTAAAAGCGATGAAAGCACTATACAAAAACGTTAATGATGTAAGTGGAAGTAATAGCGAAGATGAGATGAAGCGAGTACAATTAATGCAACAGCAACAGCTGTATCACGAGCATGTAGAAAAAACTTACATGCGAGTATTAGGTGATATAGGACTTCAATATGACGACAGTCATAACTTTGTAGAAATCAATGATAATAATAAATATCTCAAATTCCTACAAGACTTAAAAACACAAAATATAAATCTTGATCAAGATGAAAAGCGATCACTACTCAAATGTTTAAATGACATATTGGCAATAACAAACGGCTTCTTGGAAGACTTCAATAATCGGCAAAAAGATGAATTTACATTTCTTCAGGAAAGTTTGCAATTAATTAGAGCTTATACTGATTTGGGCATAAGCAAAACTGAATATCTCGCTGATGGACGTAGTGAGATGGGCACCTATATGCCGGTGGATATTAATCTAGATTTAAATCAATTAGCAAAGTTCTTGGATCAAATAGTTTCAACTCATGATTCAGAAGAGCAGAAAAAGCTTGCCAAGCAAGCATTCAGCTTGTTCTTGGCTCCAAATAGCAATTATTAATCTCTTAATGCATTCGGGACCGCGTCCGGACAAAATGGACAAAAATCGCTAGAAGCAAATCGACAAGCCTTTAGAACATTTTTGGTCCAGCTGATTTCTCCAACCAATGGTTGGAGTTTTAAATTACCCTGATATTCTATATAAAACTGCCTCATGTACCAAAGATTTTGACTAGAGAAACCTTTAACCCCCGGCAATTCAGCCTGCAAATCTCTAGCCAACTTTTCAACTACAGATTTACCCCAGCCTAATTCTTCTTGCTTAACGCTTATTGCTTTACCGATATTCCAGTAAAGCTCTATCAACTCTTTATTGACCTTTCTCAAAGCCTCGTATTGAGCGGATGCAACCATTGACTTAATGGTTTTGACGCAGTTCTTGTAATCAAGATCTATAGCGTTTCCCATGCCGTATTTATAGCAAAATACTTTCAAAATTTTTATCAACAAGACCTATGATTACCCAAGCAAACCCAGTCTAAAACTCGCTTCACTGGGATTTGATAATAAAGGGTTTGCCACTAATTGTTGTCGCAATTGGGGTCAGACCCCAAGGGACACTATATGCTAAAATTGACTCATGGACTTGAATAGCGAAATCCTAAACAAGCTAAACTCTCTATCTCAAGAGCAACAACAAGAAATTCTTGCTTTTATCAAGAACTATGCGGAGAAAAATTTTGAATATCAAAGCATAGAACAAGAATGGAATAATTTTTCTATGCAACAAGCATTAGCAGAATTAAAAAATGACCCTGATCTTTATAGTCTTCAAGACATCAAAAACATCGCCGCCAATTGGATCAAAATCTAAACTGCCAAACCCAGTCTAAAACTTGCTTCACTGGGATTTGATAATAGGGTGTTAACCACTTCTTAAATCTTATTTGTTAGTTTGGGTATTATGTCAGGAAATGTAAGTAATAGAGATGCAAATTTAATAGATATAAATGATAGAAGAATCTCACCTTTTGATAGGTCAAAGGTAAAAGCAGTAGATACGAGTGGTGATAATAATGCATCAAAAAGTGAAGTTAAAAACGCTGCAGTAAAAGGTGGTGCCTTAGAATTTTTACAATATGGTTTTCCAGGTATGTCTCAAAATCCAACTTCTCAATCTCCTTCAAGTGAGCTGACTGCTCTACAAATAGCTAGAGCTAAAACTTTTGGTAATGCAAATAGCAGTATAGTCTCCGGCTGGAGTACACAATCAGAGAACAATAATGCACCAACAACATCAGGTGCAAGCACAAGCTCCAAGCCAGAAAACAGTCGTCTAGAGATTCTCAACCCACAAGACTATAGCAATCTTCCTAAGTTCGGAGTACCAAGAGCTGCATTGGACAACCCTAATAATATATTTGGGATATACACGGATAGCAAAGGTGAGCAACGTGTAGTTTTTGCTTCTGCTGGTCATGGTGAAAGTGATAAAAGATCAGGCTTTAGTAAAGATGCGATAGACGTTAAAGGTGATGTTAAAACTGCAGGCAATGCTTGGAAAGCAGCAAGCAGTAAGGAAGAACAAGCAGTAATACAAAAACATGAAACAGAGATAAAATCACAACAGGAGCTAGTCGGGAAATATGGTGGTACTAAAGGATATAAAGGAGTAAAAGATATGCTGGCGGATATCGGAGATATCAAAGCGAGCGGTATTATAACTCAGAAAGAAAAACTAAATGAACTTAATGCTCTAGAAACAGCATTAAAAGAACCTAAAAATGACTTTAAATTAGAAGATCACAAATCAACTATGACTAAATTT
>JAJTHA010000094.1 GCA_021299565.1 Candidatus Caenarcanales bacterium | reverse complement strand
TTTGTTTCATCTACGGCTTTCTTTTAATAAACCAGTTACCGTCAGCTTTTGCAATAAGTTCATCTTCACTATTTCTAACGCCACCTTCTACGTGATAAATTGTTTTACCAACTTTATGCACCTTGCCAAAGGCAGTAAGCTTATCGTCTGCTTTACCTGGACGTAAAAAATATACATTCATCTGCATAGTTACTACAGCTTCAGCCCCTGTTGGAAAATTCGATGTCACTGCACCTGAAAGTGCAATATCACATAATGAAGTGATGACTCCTCCATGAACAGCGTTTCCAATATTTAAATGCTCTGGCTTAATCTGCAAACATATCTCACAAAAACCATCTTTATAAGCTTTAAACTCAACACCTAAAAAATTTTCGAAAGAATTTTTGTATCTTTCCTTTACTATTGCTGGCTTTTGGTCTTCTGACATACTTTCTATTGTAACTTCTTGCTTAAATTACATTGACATAAATCTATAATTACTCAGCAATTTAAGGCTTTAAAGTAAAGTTTTAAGTCATCGCGAGCCTCCGAAGGAGGCGTGGCGATCCAGCACTTAAGCATAGCCTGGACTGCCACGACTTGCTTCGCAAGCCTCGCAGTGACTTAATTGTGACTGATTTAGCCTCTAGTTGAAAGTAACTGGAATCTTAAAATGCTAAAATAATAATTCGTATGAAAAAGTCCCAAACCCAATTCACCCAGCCGGATTTCTCACTTGGTCGTAACGAGCAAGATAAAGCCGAGCAGCTATACAATAATTTTTATCAAGGGACCAGAAGACAGATCGAAAAAGACCTCAAACAATTTTCTACGCTAAATTCTATTAAAAGAATTTTCAATAAAACCCTAGCAGACCCAAATGACGGTCAAATTTTGGAAGTGGTGAAACGCATGGAAAAGGATAAGCTACTTGCACCTATGGCTTTTTATATTGCAAACAAATGCCAATCGCAGGTTTTTAATTTACAAAAAGCAATTCTAATCAAAATGTTACCTTTCTTTGTTTCAGTAATAGGTCTAATCATCTGTACAAGTTTGGCATTGATGCAAAGACCACTTGCATTCAATAACCCCAACCTAATTAAATTTTTAGCGCCGTTCTTATTATTAGTGCCTCTTATGATCTGGGGACTCAAGCAAAGACAAAAAGCAAAACTAGACATGATCAACATCAATATTTTATTGCAAGCTAGTAGCGCTTATGCCTCAGCAAAAGCTCAGGGCAAAAGCACTGCGGCTGCTATGCAGAATCTTGATATGATGAGACGTAAAGCTAAAAGCATCGAGCAAAATAAAAACAACAAAAAAGACAAAAAATAATTTGAATCCTTTTATCAAAACATCTACAAAATTCAATTTATTAATCGCAGGAATTTTTCTTGCTTTAGATCAATACAGCAAATACTGGGCAAAGAGCAGTCTAGAAGGCAATGAAGGACTGATAATCATCCCAGATATTTTAGAGTTTTTCTATGCTGAAAATACTGGCATGGCATTTAGTAACTTTAGTGATAAGCCTTTGGTACTAACTATCATAGTCTCATCAGCAATTGCAATGTTGATTTTTCTTTCTTTTAAAATAAAATATCTTAGTTTGGATTTCGCTTTGATCATTTCTGGTGGTCTTGGCAATCTTATTGATAGACTACGCTATGGTTATGTAATTGACTTCATCGATCCTGTCTTTGTTAATTTTGCAATTTTCAACGTTGCTGACATAGCTCTAAACATCGGTATTTTCATAATGTTGCTTGAATATTTTCGTCCTAAAAAATCTACATGAAAATTATAATAGATGAATTAAATGCTGGCATCAGATTAGATGCATTCTTAAAAGATGTAGAAGAGCTCGATCTATCAAGATCCTATGCGCAAAAACTAATTGATAACAAAAATATTTTGGTAAATGACATGGAAAGCAAAGCTTCTCACAAGCTCAAATCAGGAGACCAAATAAGCATCAATATCCCTGAGGCTATTAATCTGGATCTTCAAGCAGAGAATATTCCACTGGATATTGTCTACGAAGATGAAGATCTATTATTGATCAATAAAGCGATGGACATGGTCGTACACCCTGCCCCTGGAGTGAATTCTGGCACTTTAGTTAATGCAGTATTGTTTTATTGTGGAGATAAGCTCTCTAGTATCAATGGTGTTTTACGACCAGGCATAGTACATAGATTAGACAAAGATACCACTGGTCTAATTCTTGTAGCCAAAAATAATGATGCACATCAGGCGCTAGCTAAACAACTAAAAGAAAGAACTTGTTCTAGAATTTACCTGGCTCTTTGTCACGGGCACTTGAAAGAAAAAAAACAAAGCATAAGAAGACCAATAGGAAGACATCCAAAAGAAAGAGTCAAAATGACTAGTTTTAACTCTCTCATGGAGTCAAAAGACGCGAGAGACGCTTGTACTCATATTGAAGTAATGCAAGAATTTAGATTCAAAGATAGAAACTATAGCCTAGTCAAATGTAGTCTAGAAAGCGGTCGTACTCATCAAATCAGAGTACATCTATCTCATCTTAAGCACTCAATAGTTGGTGATGTTTTATATGGTGCAGCCGATAAAAATCCATTCAAAGCAAATAGACCAATACTTCATGCTCAATATATCAAATTCAAGCATCCAAGAAGCAATGAGAGCATGGATTTCAAAATAGATCTTCCCCAAGATTTTCAAGATATTTTAGACTGTTTTTAGCAGCTTCTTGACTAGCCAGTTTCTTGGTTTTGCCAGATCCAGTTGCCAATTGCTTTTCACGCACCATAGCCGCCACTTCAAAAGATTTATCATGATCAGGACCAAAAGATCTCAAATCC
>JAJTHA010000052.1 GCA_021299565.1 Candidatus Caenarcanales bacterium | reverse complement strand
TCGCCTTCGCTGCTCTTTGCAATTCTTCCAAACTTACTTGCATCTAGTCCCCTAGTCCAGGGATAACATCATTGAGTTAAATCGGGGTTAAAACAGCATTATGCTAAGATGAAAATCCCTATGTTAATTACATTACTAGCACTATTCATAAGCGCTTATCTTATCCACATGATTTTTGTTGCACCCGGTAATCTAGTAGATTGGCAAATCAGGCTATATATAGCTCTTAAACTTCTCAAAATTGATAATTACTACAAAGAAGCTATCCAACCCAATAGCCTTGATGTTCATTTGGGTTTTGATTTTGCAAAACAAAAAAAAGACGGTAGTTTTGAACTTATCAAAGATGATCATTTTATTTTGGAGCCAGGAGATTTTGTGCTGGCGACCACTCAAGAGTATTTTTATTTCCCATCAAATATACATGGGGTACTTCAAGGCAAAAGCTCATGGGCAAGATTGGGTCTCTATGTCGAGTCCGCAGGACTCTTTGATAGTGGCTTTGAAGGAGAGGGAGTTGTTGAGCTCACCAACCAAGGACAATCCCCATTAAGACTAGATGCTGGCAAAGCAATTGCTCAAATGATTTTCATCAAAAATTTACCTGTACAAAATCCATATGGCAAGAAAAAATACGGACTAAGCAATTACCAAGGACAAAAAGGCGCTCGTCAAAGCTGCTTAGAGAGCGTCATTGCAAAAGATGCGATTAAGGCTTCTAGATTGTCTCTAAACTGATCTGATTCTTGAATATTTTCGGTTCCGTACAAAATAGCATCAGTGCCATCAGCATAATATTTGGGTCTGCTACCTTGCTTGAAAAAACCAAATTTTTCATAGATATGTTTTGCAGCTTCGTTATCGACTTTAACCTCAAGACTCAAATTACGAATATGACTAGATAGTGCTATCTCGATTGCCGCCAGTAAAAGATACTGAGCGACTTTTTGGTTTTGGACTTTGGAGGCAGTAGCTAAAGTCATTATATGCATCTCATCAAGCACTATCCAAATCCCTATAAAACCAAGGATTTTTTTGGATAGAAGCCCTTTGGATTCTGCTAGTAAATATATTGCGTAAGGGTTACTTAACTCTTTGACAAAAACCTCTCTTGTCCAATGCTTGGGACCGAATCCTTCAGCGTCTATTTTGAGAATGGTATCTAAATCATCTAAATAAATTCTTCTTAGTTTAAAATCTTTGCGGTTTTTAAGGAGATTATTGATTTTGTTTGCAATCGATTTTACGTTAGCAGGAATCGCTGCACTAAAATCAGGCAAAGGGATATAGTGATAGTCTTGAGTATCACTGACGTATTCATCGACATAGCTATTGATTTCAATTTCACGAATAAGCTTGAGTATAAAATCTCTTTTGTTCATGCGAGGGTGAGGCAAGATCAAATCACTTTCATTAAGCAACAAATCATCAAAAGTCAAAAGATCCAAATCCAGATAGCGAGCGAGCTTGCGCCCTCTAGATTCTCTATCAGGGTCAAGCGATCTCTCAACTTGTTGCAAGAACAAAAACAAATCTCTTGCTGATAGAGAAGTAGAGACTTTAATTACTGAATTAATAAAATCATTGGGACCAGCGTCTTCTATTGCTGGGTTTTGTAGCAAAGAGGACTCATATAATACTTGGATACTAGCATTAGAATTAATCAGCTCAATTCCCTGCTTGATAATTGCCTTACTATCTCCTAGATTTGAACCCAGGCTAATAAATGCATTATGTAAACTATCTTTTGCTAAAGACACTCATATATAATAATAGCAATGCAAGAAAAAAGCCCCCTAAAAATAGATCAATTTGAACTTGGTCCCATGGCGAATTATATTTATTTTATAAGCAATGAGAAAACCAAAGATGCCTATGTCGTAGATCCAGCATGGGATAGTGAATTTATCTATGAGCAAGCACAGAAACAAAATCTCAATCTCAAAGGCATGCTCATCACTCATGGGCATCCCGATCACACCAATGGTATCAATGCACTATTAAAACACATCGATATCCCTGTCTATGTTTCACTAGATGAAGCTAGTTTTTATAAACCTATTTGTGAGAATATCATCGATGTCAAACCAGGTGAAAGCCTGACTATGGGTGATTTTGAGATCAAATTATTACACACTCCTGGACATACACCTGGCTCACAATGCTTTTATATTGAAGCCCCGAGTCAAACATATCACGCTGGTGATCATCTAGAGTTTGTTTCAAAGTCTATAGTGATTTCCGGAGATACTCTGTTTCTGGATGGATGCGGTCGCTGTGATCTGCCTGGAGGCAACGCTGAGATCATGTTTGATAGTATCGCGAATATATTAATGAAACTTCCTGATGAGACTGTGATTTTCCCGGGGCATAATTATCATCATCAACATTGCGATTGCCTGAGTAATCAGAAAAAAACCAATCCATATTTGCAATATGATAATTTGAAGCAGTTTATTGCAAAAAGAATGTAAGTACTACTCTCGTCATTCTGAGCCCTGCTACGCAGGGCGTAAGAATCCACATACCTT
>JAJTHA010000010.1 GCA_021299565.1 Candidatus Caenarcanales bacterium | reverse complement strand
GGGTAGTGACGGCGGACCGGTCAGGTATGTGAGTCCTTATCTGATTGTCAACTACAATGCGGGCACTATCCCGACTTATATTACTGGCATAATGATGCGTGGTATTGAAAACTCAAACGATACTGGTCCAATTGCATTCTCAGGTAATGTTGGTGCCGGTATCACGGCTCCAGCAAGAAAACTACACATTTCGGAAGCTATGCGACTCGAGCCGCAAAGCTCTCCACCAGCGAGTCCTGTCATGGGAGATCTTTATGTGGACAGTGATACAGGCTCACTTTGTTTTTATAACGGTAGTGCTTGGGTAGCTATGAATCCAGGAGGTTGCAGTTGAGAAAATTATTTCTAATTGCGATTGTTTTATTTGTTTCTTTTCAAGATGCACAAGCAACTTTTATTCCTCTTACAGTGCGTGAACTTGATGGTTCACCAAGTATAACCAAAGTCAAAACTATTTCTGTAAACGGAGCAACACTAAGTGATTTGAATAATGGTCATGTATTGATGACTATTAGTGGTGGAGCTTCAGGTGCAGCTGGTGCGGTTCAGTTTAATAACTCTGGTGCTTTAGCTGGTTCAAGCTCATTCACTTGGGATGGAACACAACTTGTATTGCCTCAAGCTACTATTACTGCGCCAACTGCTAGCACTATTCCGCTTACAGTTAAAGGCGCTGCCTCACAAACTGCTAATCTTCAAGAATGGCAAAATAGCACAGGGACTGTGATGGCGAGTGTTGGTAATACTGGAGTTATACAAGCAACAACTGTCTTCGTTACAGGTGGAAATGTCCAGACGCATGGTGGTAATGAATACGGCATGCGATCCGCACCCTACGCTTGGTATCATGCGTCTGAAGCAGCAATCAAAGCCGTCTCAACAGGAGCGTTCGGAAATGCTAGGACAGTGATTCGAGGTAATGGTGGGTTGAGTCTTAGAACACTGGATGAACTAAGTGATGCTCCACTCACAGCAGGAGCTATCACAGCCAGCTCGACCACTCGTACCGCTGTAACGCTCAACTCAATTGCCAATACAGCTTGGGACGGGGCGGCATCTCTAGACATAATTCAACCTGGATCTATCACAACATTGTGGAGACCGCTTAGAACAGGGGCATCTTTTTATATTGATGTTAATCCAGCTGGTGCCGCAACGTTAAACATCAATGGAGGCATTGGTGACTCATTCAATGTCCTTGGTGGCACAATGCGTGCTCCGGCAAGTGACTTGATTTGCAAAGCCATCGCAGCCAACGGCACTGGTGCGTTTAGGAATAATCTTTCAGTCGCACCATCGACCAATACCGACATCGGGATAAATCTGAACCCAAACACCGGTAGTTTACGACCAATGATTGACCTAACTGGGAACGGATACCGAAACATTAGCTTCGGCATGAACTCAAATTGGGATGCAGAGATATGTTCAGGACATGATGGCATAAACCCACAACAACTGGTCTTAAAAGTTGGTACTCGCTATGGCTCTCCAATAACAGGTTTGACGCTAACACCAACCGGCGATACCAGACTAGGTACCTCGTCTACAAATCAAGTTCTAAGACTAGGGCGAGAAGGACGAATCACGACGTTGATTGGTCCATCGGTCAACACTGAAGTGGATTTTTTAAGTTTTGATTATGGTTATTTCAATAACCTAATAATGGGCGGAACTGGTGTAGGGCAATTTTACATGCGAGCTACAAATGGACTGACAGTTCAAAATACCAGTGGGTCAGGATTGGGACCAATCGAAGCCGGATCAATTACAGCTAGCGGCACGAGTCCGTCAACTGTTGTTCTCACGGCAAAAGCTGCAGCATCCCAAACAGCAAATATTTTAGAGGCTCAAAACAGTGCTGGTACTGCTTTAGCAGTTATAAATAACGGCGGAAACTTAGGAGTTGGAATTGCAAACCCAGTGAGAAAATTGCATATTTCTCAAGCAATGCGCCTCGAGCCACAAAGCTCTCCACCAGCAAGTCCTGTTCTTGGAGATCTATACGTGGACTCTGATTCAAACGAATTATGCTTTTTCAATGGCACAGTATGGACGGGTATGGTTGCTGGAGGAGCTTGCAGTTGAGAAAATTATTACTAATTGCAATTAGTTTATTTGCTTGTGTTCAAGAGACGCAAGCAACTTTTATTCCTTTAACAGTGCGTGAACTAGATGGTTCACCAAGCGTAACAAAAGTCAAAACTATTTCCGTAAATGGAGCAACATTAAGTGATTTGAACAATGGTCATGTATTGATGACTATTAGTGGTGGAGGTGGTTCTGCTTCTGGTACAGCAGGCGCTGTTCAGTTTAGTTCAGGGACTACCTTCTCTTCGGATGCTAGTAATTTATTTTGGGATGATGCTAATAATAGATTAGGGATTGGGACGAATAATCCAGCCAGAGCAAAAACTAGAATCAATATTGCAAGTGCTGCTGAGCAAGGTTTAGTCTTGCGGGCGGCTGTAGGGCAGACAGGAAATTTTACACAATTTGAAACAGTAGCTGGTCAAGTAGTTGCAAGTGTTGGTCCAGATGGTACATATTATGGTAGTGGTAACGATTTACTTATAGGTGGACATGCTAGTACTTGGTATGGTTTATGGTGTAGATCATCAATGCATGGTGTTAGAGCCTATGGAATGGATGTTCCTCATACACAAACGGATTTAGTATTTTCTGCAAATACACGTGAAGCACTTAGAATTACAACAAATGGTGCTGTGCTCATAAATAATTTCACTGCCGGATCGAAAGGTGTGACGGTCAAAGGCGCCGCTTCACAGACTGCAAACCTTCAAGAATGGCAAAATGTAAATGGTAGTGTTTTAGCAAATATAAGTTCTTCTGGTGCAGCAACATTTTCTGATAATTTATCTATTGGCAGTGCTGTCAACAGTTTTTTAACTTTCTTGCCGACTTATGGGCTTGGGGTTTCAATAATAGACTTTAAGGCGCAAGGGAGTGGTCTACAAGATGCAAGGATAGCCTCGGGAGTTGGGTCTTCACCAAATATATTGTTTTATACAACCAATGGTACAAGCCTAACTGAGCGTTTTAGAATTCAAGCTTCTGGTGTTAATTCAACTGTGCCTAGTAGTACAACAGTCAGTTCAATAACTACTACGATAGGTGCAGATTCCGGATACGCGACAATTGATGTATCTGGATCAACTGGTTTATGGGTTAGAAATCTTGTTGGAGTAAGCAACAACTCAGGCATACTTAATTTTAATGTTGGTGGTGGTTTTATATTTTCACCTGATGCAGGAATTAAGGTGCAAAAGGGTTCTGGAGTTGATTATGCCAAATTTTATTCCACTTCGGGTGGATTTAGTTTGGGTACTGGCTATGCTGGGATAACAGCGCCAACTAATGGAGCTATTCTAGAGGGCAGGCTTGGAGTGGGTATTAGCGCACCAGCACGAAAATTACACATTTCAGAAGCAATGCGTCTTGAGCCTCAAAGCTCACCACCAGCAAGTCCTGTTCTTGGAGATCTATACGTGGACTCTGATTCAAATGAATTATGCTTTTTCAATGGCACAGTATGGACGGGTATGGTTGCTGGAGGAGCTTGTAGTTGAGAAAATTATTATTAATTGCGATTGTTTTATTGGTTTCTTTTCAAGAAGCACAAGCAACTTTTATTCCTCTTACTGTTAAAGAACTTGATGGTTCGCCAAGTGTTACAAAAGTCAAAACTATTTCTGTAAATGGAGCAACACTTAGTGATTTGAATAATGGTCATGTGCTTATGAATATTAGTGTGGACGGAATACCTGCAAGTCCAACAAATTCAATACAGTTTAACAACGCTGGTGCGTTTGGTGGGAGCTCTAACCTTACATGGAACGGTACAACCTTATCAACAACAAATCTAAATGTTGGCGCAATAACCGCTAATGGTATTTCCTCGATTTCTATTCCTACAACAGGTACTGAGTCTGAAGCTGGAGGTTTTATTCCTTGGTTCTTTGTTCGTGGGTCTGTCTATAACAGAAGAGTTGGATTTTCATTCTTGGCTAGTGGACGAGAAGCCGCAATTTTTTCGGACAGTGAGCTGGACGTCATAGTACCAGGTAGTTTGAGGCTTCGCGGAGGCTTTCTCAAGATGGCCTCACCAGCATCTGCTAGGGATATAGGTTTCAGATCAAATAGTGTTCTTTCTTGGAATACTGATGAAAATAGTTATATTGTGAATCAAGGAGATATTGGTTTGTCTCGTTCAGCGGCAGGTCTTCTTGAAGTTAATTCAGGCACGCCCGGACAAACACGCGATCTATCATTAAGAAATATATCAGCTCTAGGCAAATCAAATACTGGTGGTGCAAGGCTGGGCACAGCAATAGTTGAAGTTCGTGGTGATGGAACAAACCGAATGCAAGAGTGGCTTTCACAGCCATATGGTGAACATGCTTATTGTTATGTGACCGCTGATGGCTTGGGGATGAACCTTGGAGGTGTCTACGTTGGACATCCTAATAATGTTAGTACTGATCCGAGCCTTACTGTTTATACTAACGGTCCATGGCTAAGGTCATCATACCCATTACTTTTAAGTGACGCATCTGGTGGGTTTATAGGTATCAATCTTGGAACCACTGGTCCAAGTATTAGGACATCTGGTTCTGACTTTAAGGTTCGTAATGCGGGTAATACTACTGATGCTCCTTTAACTGCAGCATCTGGAGTTTTTACTAGTTCAAGCTCAACAGCAGTCTCCTTAACGGCAAAAGCCGCCACATCTCAAACAGCAAATCTTCAAGAATGGCAAAATAACGCAGGCACAGCTCTTGCTGTTATAAATAATGGTGGAAATCTTGGGGTTGGAATTTCTGCACCCGCACGCAAGCTACATATTTCTCAAGCAATGCGACTTGAGCCGCAAAGCTCTCCACCAACAAGCCCTGCTCTAGGAGATCTTTACGTAGACAGTGATACAACATCACTTTGTTATTACAATGGCAGTTCGTGGACAGCGGTAACGCCTGGAGGTTGCAGTTGAGAAAATTATTGCTAATAGCAATTAGTTTATTGGTTTGTGTTCAAGAAGCACAAGCTACTTTTATTCCTCTCACAGTTCGTGAACTAGATGGTTCACCAAGTGTTACAAAAGTCAAAACTATTTCTGTAAATGGAGCAACACTTAGTGATTTGAATAATGGTCATGTGCTTATGAGCTTTAGTGGTGGTGCCAATGCTTCTGGTACAGCAGGCGCTGTTCAGTTTAGCTCAGGGACTACGTTTTCTTCAGATGCGAGTAATTTGTTTTGGGATGATACTAATAATAGATTGGGTATTGGCACTAATAATCCGGTTAGAGCAAAAACTAGAATCAATATTGCAAGTGCTGCTGAACAAGGTTTGGTCTTGCAAGCTACCGCTGGGCAGACTGGTAATTTGTTGGAGATTTGGGACTCTGCAAATACATTAAAAAGATCAATCAACTCTAATAATGAAATTGTTTTTCATGGAGTTGCTCATCTAGAAAAAGCATTATACTTCAAAGAACCTGGTGGCAGAGAAGCTTCTATACAAACTTATACTTCAAGTGGAGGCGGGCAATCATCAATTTTTTTTCAAGCAGAACAAGTTAGGTTTTCTAATACTATTGTTTTGCCATCAAGAGTTGATGGATTGAGCGCAGGCAGTACTTTAATCGCAAATAGTTTGGGCAATCTGGAATTTGAAACTGGAAGCGGCATCTTGCTCAGAGGAAATAGCACTAATCCAGCCAGCAACGATCAATCAGCTAGATTATTTGTCGGAACTAGAGAGATAGGTAGTATTCCACAAAAAGGAATCGTAGTAAGAGCTATGAACGGACAAACTAATAATTTACAAGAATGGCAGAATAGTGCTGGGACAGTACAGGCACTGATTTCTTCAGATGGAAGAATAGGAACTGGAGCAACCGATTTCACTATTGGAGGGTCTAATTACCAGATGCGAATTGGAGCAGGTTCGAATCGTCCCATATATATTAGTTCGACGAATCAAGATGCAAGCATAGATTTTGAAAATACCTCTGCTGGAGGCAGGCGTTATAATTTTGGTTCAACTGGACCAGGATCAGGTGCAGGTGCAGGCTTCGTTGTATTTGATCAGACGTCGTATATAGGTAACTTAGATTCATCCACACGTTTTAAAATAGATCCTGATGGGTTGATTGGTATTGGTATCAGGTCACCAATAGCACAGCTCGATCTGCGAGTATCTACTTCAAGCACCAAAGGTCAAGTAATTCGTGCCGCAGCTTCACAAACAGCAAATTTAACTGAGTGGCAAAATAACGCAGGCACAGCTCTTACCGTTGTGAATAACGGTGGAAATTTAGGAGTTGGAATTTCTGCTCCAGCACGCAAACTACATATTTCTCAAGCAATGCGACTTGAGCCACAAAGCTCTCCACCAGCAAGTCCTAGCGCAGGTGATTTATATGTAGATTCAGATGGCACGCAAGCACTTTGCATTTATCTCAATGGGGACTGGGTAGTGGCAGCAGGCACCGGATCTTGTAGTTAATAATTAGAGGTCTATTGAAATTTTACTTCTTTGTGGGTACAATGTAATTACATGAATATTGATTTGAGCTTGATAAATATTGGTAATTCCAAGGGCATTCGTTTACCACGGGCCATCATAGAAGCTTGTGAGTTTGGAGATGTGATTAATGCTCAATTATTAAAAGGGAAATTAATTTTAAGCTCTGCTAAAAAGCCTCGAGAAGGCTGGGCTCAAGCCTTTAAGAGTTCAAACAGTAAACCAAAAGAACTAATCGATGAAAGCGCAAACGAATTCGATAAAGAAGATTGGACATGGTAAAGAGATTTGAAATATATTGGGTTGATCTTGATCCCACAAAGGGTTCAGAGATTAAAAAGAAAAGACCATGCATAGTAATTTCTCCTGATGAGCTTAATCAATACTTGAATACAGTGATCATCGCTCCTTTGACATCTACAATTAAAAGTTATCCAACTAGAATAAACATCAAAGTTAAAAATAAGCAAGGGCAAGTAGCTTTAGATCAGATTAGAACTATAGACAAATCAAGACTGAAATCCAAAATTGGCAAAGTCGAATCACCACAACAAAAGAAAATCTCATCTATCTTAGTTGAACTTTTCACTATCTAATTCGCTGTAAACAACGGCAAACTTTCAATATCACTGCTTGAATTTTGTTCAATAGGATTTTTCTTTGCAAGTACTCTGCTTCGTCCACCGGCGAGTTGAGAATTGATAGCTCTTGCTCTATCAAGTACGCCTTTTGGTAAACCTGCTAGACGAGCGACTTCTATACCGTAGCTTTTATCAGCAGATCCAGTAGTGACTTTGTGCAAAAACTCAATTTGATTTTTTCCATTTTGGTCTTTGGATTCAGAAACCAAAACTTGAAAGTTTTGAATTTTTTTATAGCTATCTTGTAAGCCAGCTAGTTCATGATAGTGCGTGGCAAAAATAGTTCTTGAATCATAGTTCTTGACTATGTGTTCAACAATAGCCCAAGCGATGGAAACACCATCATAAGTACTGGTGCCTCTACCGATTTCATCGAGCACTACAAAACTTCTATTTGTCATGCCATTCAAAATACTTGCGGTTTCAGTCATTTCTACCATAAATGTAGATTGCCCAGAAGCCAGATCATCACTAGCTCCTATGCGAGTGAATATTCTATCCACTAGCCCAATGCGAGCATATGAAGCTGGCACATAAGAACCTATTTGAGCCAGCAAAACTATCAAAGCATTTTGTCTCATATAAGTACTTTTGCCTGCCATATTTGGTCCAGTCAAAATCATCAAAGTAAAATCTTTGCCAATATTTATATCATTTGGGACAAACTCTCCTAGTTTGAGTTTTTGCTCCACTACTGGATGTCTTGCGTCTTTCAACTCTAAATTAAACGAATTATCAATGCTTGGTTTTGTATAATTCTGCTCATCAGCTAATTTAGCCAGTGACACTAATGCATCAAGTGTAGCCAAATCTTGAGCGAGTTTTTTGACTTTAGATCCTGTCATCGCAAGCTTTTGGCGAAGATCGTTGAATATTTTGTATTCAAGATTGTTTCTTCTCGATTCAGCGTTAGTGATTTTGTCTTCAAAGTCTTGAAGTTCGGGAGTGACAGCCCTGATGGTATTAACCATGGTCTGTTTGATGATATAGTCTTCCGGTAATTTACTTTGATTTAGCCTTGAACTTTCTATATAGTAACCATGGACTTTATTGAAAGAGACTTTTAAGGTTTTGATTCCTGTTCTTTCTTTCTCTTGGCTTTCATAGTTCTCAAGCCAGCTCTGTGAGTCAGTTACAAGAGAGATGTATTCATCTAGCTCATTATTGTATCCAGCTTTGATGATATTACCTTCGCTAATGAGAATAGGAGGTGTATCGATTAGCGCACTTTCTATTTCTGCAACTAGATTTTTTATTTCAGGATCTATTGCACGTAGTTGACCGAAATGCTTCGAGTTTTGTAAATCTAGGCTCAGTTCGATACTCGTTAACAATGAGTTTTTGAGTTGTATCAATTCTCTAGGGCTAATTAGAGTCGAGACCAATCGATTAGACAGTCGATCTAAATCATAGAGTTCACTAAGTTTATTGTGAAGCTTAGATATAAGAAATCTGTCTTCTAGCAATTCCTCGATTGCATTTTGTCTTTTATTGATTTCTTCAATATTCAAAAGTGGTTGCTCTATCCATGATTTAAGTTTGCGCTTACCGGGCTTTGACGCGGTTCTATCTATTGCAGCAAAAAACGAACCTTGATTTTGTCCAGAAAGTGTTTGAAACAATTCTAAATTGCGCCTTGAATTTGCATCAAGAATCATATATTCAGAAATTTTGTAACTTTTGATTACATCGAAGTTTTTAGATGAACCATTAGCAAACTCTTGCCCAAGAGTCTCTTTGAAATATTCGATCAAAGCCCCAGCAGCAATTAAAGCCAAGCCCTGACCGTCACTGGAGCCCAAGCTATCATGAATAAGTTTTTCGATTGAGTTGACTTCAAATATACTAGTGAGATTTTGTCTAGCCAAATCTATATCAAAATTATTTTTGTCAAAGAGACTATAGTTCTTGTTGGCTTGAATATTTATTGTTGCTAATTTTTCACCGACTATCTGACCTCTCTCGGCTTTTGAAATTCTAGCTGGGATAATAATTTCACTTGCTTTTATTCTTGCAAGTTCTTCATTGAGATAGATTGAGTCAATTTCAGTGACATAAAATTCTCCTGTAGATATATCTGCGTAAGATAGTCCATAGCTTTGGTTATCATTACTGAAAATAGATAAAATAAAATTATTCTGGTAAGTTTCCAGAAAATCTAAATCATTTATGGTTCCTGGTGTATAAACTTTGGTGATTTCTCTAGGCACTAGTCCCTTGCAGGTTTTAGGATCCGCCATTTGTTCAGCTACATGTATTTTGTAATTTGACTCTAGTAGCTTTGCGATATAAGGTTTAATTGCTTTTGCGGGGACACCTGCCATGGGAATTCTTCCACCAGGGAATTTTTGTTCAGGCTTTCCGGTTAAAGTTATTTCTAGTTCTTTTGCGATTAACTGTGCGTCTTCAAAAAATGCTTCATAAAAATCACCCATTCTAAAAAATAAAAGCGAACCATGATCGAGTTTTTGTCTTGCATTCAAATACTGCTGCATGACAGGTGTGAAATCGCTGGGGTTAAGAGTGTAAAGTGACAACATACTCATTGTAACTTGTCACACTTTGGGGTCAGACCCCAAAAATGTGACAAAAAAAAAGCCCCGATCCGACCAAAACCAGGGCTTTTAAATTAAATTATCTTAAATCCAAACCAACTAAATTAGAATGTGGCGTTATTTTTTATTTGCCACCAAAATTCACTTGAATTTAAGCTTATTTTATATTTATATCACATTTTGAAGCCTTTTTCACATTTTTTTAATTAATTCTACTTAATGATATTTTTAGCTTTGCCAAAGTCTCTCCACAAGGTCAATCCACGCATAATCATAAATATATGTAATGCCATCCATAGACCATTATTTGCAAAAAACTTAGGCAAAAACACTATGGCAATAGCATAAACCGCAAAACTAATGATCATATTATTTCGCATATATGAAGTTTTGGTCATTCCCACAAATATGCCATCGGCTTGAAAACACCAAATCCCGGTTATTGGAATAAACACCAACCATAAAAAATAATCAAGGGCAATTTTTTGTATTTCTCTGTGCGTGGTCATCGCTGCAAGAATTAATTCTTTGCCGAAATAAAAAGAAAGAGACAGCAATAAAGCAAATACTAAAGAAAATTTTACGGATTTTGAGATTGCTTCATCAAAGAGTTTTTGATTTTGTGCTCCGACCGCTTCTCCAACGAGAGCTTCTGTAGCGTTAGAAAATCCATCAAGCGCATAACTAATAAACCAAAATAAATTAATCAAAATAGTATTTGCCGCAAGAACAAGATCACTTGTTCTTGCGCTAGAAGCAGTGAACCAAGAAAAAGCTAAATATACTAAAACTGTTCTTATAAAAATATCTCTATTAACTTTGAAAATTCTCACTAATTTTTCTTTATTAAAAACCTCTTGTATAAAATCAAAGTTATGAATCCCATGCGCATTGGTGTTGAGTTTTTTGATTTCAGTGTATGCAACAACTGCACTCAAGACAAATACAAAGATTTGAGAAATCAATGCCGACCATGCCGCACCTTCTGTTTTGGTATCAAGCACCAAGACTAAATATATGGCAAGTGGAATATTAACTAAGTTCATTAATGTTCTAAGCCACAACGCTTTTTTGGGTTTTTGAATCCCATAAAACCAGCCTAACATCGCATAGTTAGCCAAAGTCGGAAAAGTAGCCCAAATACGGATATAAAAAAATATCTCTGCTTGTCTTTCTACTTCAGGTGATGCTTGAAGTATCTTGAAAGCCAAATTACATATTGGAACTTGCAAAATCAAAACTAAAACACTTAAGACAAAAGCAATCATTAATGATCTGACCAAAGCCAAACAAACTTCTGGAGTGTTTTTGGCACCATAAGCCTGAGCAGTAATGCCTGTAGTGCCTTTACGCAAAAAAGCAAAACTCCAATAAATGCATTGAAGAACTAGTACACCAAGTGAAACAGCACCGATATAAATAGGACTAGGTAAGCGTCCCATGACAGCAACATTGGTCGCTCCAATTAGTGGGATAGTAATGTTTGTAAGTATAATAGGCCAAGCAAGCGACCAAATTCTTCTGTAGCTAACTTCACTTTTGATCATGATTTAGCAACAAGCGATAAATTATTTTCAATACACTCGATAAGTCTAGGCAAAGAATCTTTGTCCAAAGCTGAAACTATTTGAGGTTGATAATCGATAAATTCTTCCGTTAGATCTGCAATGTATTCTAGTTTTGCTTCTTCTGACCAGCCTTTGTTTTCAAGTAAGTCTGATTTATTGAAAACATAAATTTGCTTAGTCTGTTTACCATCAAGAAGCTCATTTAATATCTCATTAACTACTTTGATTTTGAGCTTGATGTTTGAATCTCCAACATCTATTACATGCAGAATCAAGTCTGCATCAACAATTTCAGCAAGAGTTGTTTTGAAAGCCTGAATCAAACTCGGAGGCAAATCTTGAATAAACCCAATAGTATCGGCGACCATTACTTTTTGTCTGACAACTGGCAAAAACAGTTCTCCCACTTTTGAATCCAGTGTTGCAAATAAAGCATCAGCGATATAAACTTCTTGTTTTTTGGTAAGTGCTTTGATCAAAGTACTTTTGCCAGCGTTTGTATAGCCAGCCAGTGCGACAGTTTTGAGATTTTTTTCTCGTCGAGAACTTCTTTGTCTTTTTTGAATATCACCAAAATTTTTGATTTTGTCTTCAATTAATTTTGTACGATTTTTCAAGTGACGCTTCATGATTTCAGTATTGGTTTCACCCACACCAACTGTACCGATACCACCAGCTTGACGAGAGAGTTCTAGCCCCATACCAAATATACGAGGACCCATATGCTTGATACTCGCAAGCTCAATCTGTAATTTTGCTTCTGCTGTTGTTGCATGCTTATCAAAGATTTTGAGGATCAAATCCACTCTATCCCAGACTTTGATTTTTTTGGGGACTTGAAATCTCTCTAGTTCTTTTTGCTTTTCAATTTCATGTTTGTGGCAAAATTCTTCGATATTATAAATTTGTCTGGGTTTCAAAATATTGTTGAGAATAATTACATCAATATTATCAGCGCCTCCCAGATCTTTTAAAATCTCTTCTAATTTACCCAGTCCCATATAGGTTTGGTAGGCTGGTCTTGAGCGTCTTTGAAATGTTTTGAGTACACTAGCGCCACCATAAGTCTTCACTAGACTTTCTAATTCATCTAGTCTTAATTTGGATTCATTAAGGTTCGTTTCTGGATCAACTATATCAATTAATACTGTGCGTTCTTTCATTAGTTTAAGCAGCTGTAGCTGTTTTGCTCATCGCACATAGTTTACTCGCCAGGTTTTTAAGCTGCTGAGCACTAAGTCCACACACAGGTATTCTCAAAAATTGATCTGATATAAGCGGCACATAAATATGCTCAGCTAAAAGCCTTTCATAAAACTCTTTTGCTATTTTCTTGTCTTTAATTTTGATACTTACAAAAAAACCACTATCTGGCTTTATTACTTTGAAATCATCAGGTAGATCTTTAAGTGCTTCAAGCAAGACAGAAGTTCTTTCTTTAAGCAGCTTTGCTGTTTGAAACTGGAAATCATGAACTTCAGCGAGTAAAGCTGGACTTTGCAGGATTTTCAAGGCGAGTTCTTGAGCAAATCTATTAGCATTACTAAAAGTCCCTCTTACAACTCCACCTGCTACATTCTTCCAAGCATCAGCGTTTTCTTTGACAGTAGTCAACAATGCAGCGACTCCAACTCTAGCACTATACATTGCAAAGCTTTTTGAAACAGTTCCGGCAATAATCAAATTGAATTTTGGATTATTTATAGTCTCAAAAAAATCAGCCAAGAAATCCAATCTTCTGTAATCTTTGCCTTCTGGTCCAAAATCAATATATGCAGCATCAAGAATCAAAAGAATTTCCTTACTGCTGAACTTTGCAAGTACCTTAGCGATTGAGTTCCAGGTCTCTTTACCAAAATCTTTACCAAGGGGATTATCAAAAGGTGTATTTAATAATATAGCTAGTTTTGCATTGGGACTTTTTGCACAACACTGATTCAAGCAATTTTCAAAAGCTTCCAAATTAAAGTTTTCATCTGAATCCAAAATCTCAAAATTATTTAGAGCTTTTCTTTCGATAGCATTTATTACGCTATCGTATCCAGCCCAATGAGGATTATGAGTGATGATTTCATCATCTTTTGAAGTACAGGCGACAAGAGTGTTTGCGATTGCGTTAGTGCCAGCGCAAGTTGTAACTGATGCTATAAAAATATTTTTTTCTAAAATTTTTGCTTGATTTTTTTTGCCTAGAATTTCTTCTGTCATCAATTCAGATAGACCATTGATACCAGGGCTTGGTGCATAGTTCATATCTATGCCTTTTTCTGTAAGCTCTTTAGCGACTTTTTTTACAGCCTCTGGCACTATCAATTCACCATTATCATCTGCCGCAGAGCCCACTATTGCCACAAACTTATCAGGATGGCTATCTTTACTTGCTAGTTGAATTAAACCCATTATTGGATCTAGAGATATTTTTGCTTGAGTTGAGAATAGTGGCATTAGTTTAGTATAGCGTTTTGCTACTATAATTGATTAATCGTCTAATGATCGAAAAACTTAAAAATTTGATTTATTTTTCACCCCTAAGCTTCGCGTTCCAGCGCTTAGTTTCATGGTCATTTTTGCGTTTTTATTATCAGGTCATGCATAAAACCACCTTCAAATATAGCTCCAAAAAAATTGATTTCAAAAACAACTATCTAATTATTTCAAATCATCGATCAATGAAAGATCCTCCACTTATTGGCTATGTCACAGGAGCACCTTTAGCATTTATTGCCAAAAAAGAACTTTTCAATAATCCTTTTTTAGAATTTCTGATTACCGCAGCAAGCGCGATTCCAATAGATAGATCACAAAGCCAAACCAAAACCTTTAGAATGGCTGCCAAAGCGCTTTCTACAAGAGTCTTTGGGCTTGGCTGGCAAGCGGTTGTTTTTATCGAGGGCACAAGATCAAAAGATCCTAATTTTTTGGGAAGACCAAATAAAGGTGCTATGTTAATCGCTCGCATGACCAAAGTCCCTGTTTTGCCAGTAGGAATTAGTTACAGGGGCAACGCGATAGAAGTCACTATCGGTGAGCCTTATATCCCTGACTATAAATCAGACTTAGAAGATCAAGCTTGGGATTGCCTTGAGCGCATTTCTAAATTGTGTGATTATCAAATGCCTTTACGCTAATTTTTTCGCAAGTGCAAATCTCTTACTAACTACGTCCCAGTCAATAATTGACTTAAAAGTCTCTATGTATTTTTTCTTAGACTCTTCACTATCACCAAAATCCATAGTAAATGCATGATCATATACATCTAAAGCTAAAACAGGCACAGCAAAAACAGGAAAATTAGAAGAGTGTGTATCTTCTCCATAGTTAAATACTTTGCCATTAAGTAGGTTCAGGCAAGTGAGTGACCAGCCTTTTACCTTCATTGCTATATCAACTAAATTAGATAAGTAATTTTCATAAGTACCAAAAGTCTCTTCTAGTGCTGTATTGAGAGAGCCTGATCTTTTTGTCTTCTCATCTGTCATGCTTGAAAAATATATTTCATGAAGAGTCATACCATTAAGCGAAAAAGCCAAATCTTTGAGGCTAGCTTCATCAATTTGGTTCTTGGACATTTTTTCTTCAGCGCTGTTTACTTTATTGACGTAACCGTTATAAAGACCAATGTGATTTTCGATAATTTTTGAACTAAGTCCTAGCTTGCTATTTTTAGTTAGATACATGAAAT
>JAJTHA010000186.1 GCA_021299565.1 Candidatus Caenarcanales bacterium | reverse complement strand
ATACTTACTGAATACAACAACCAAAACAACGTTAGTACTTTTGCGACTATAGGTAGCCCAACAGGTCCTGAGAATCTAGCGGATTGGGCATTTAGAATTCCACTGACTATTAACAAATCTCAGGTAAACGGTTCTGTGACGGATTTCCCGGTCTATATAGATCTCAATAGCTTCCCGAATAGTTTTTTTACTAATGCTAAAAATGACGGCTCTGATATCCGCATCACCACAAGTGATGGTGCGACTCGAGTGCCTGTCGAGCTTGTGTCTTACTCTGCTCCAACTACCAATGGAGAGTTGTGGTTTAGAGCGCCGTCACTGTCAAGCAGCACTAACGGGACATTTTATGTTTATTACGGCAATAGCAATGCTATCGCAACAGCGCCTAATAGCACTTATGGCTCGCAAAACGTCTGGTCAAATGGTTTTGTGGCTGTTTATCATATGAACGCACTTACCAATGGGACTGCGAGTGTGCTTGATTCGACTAGCTCGGCTTATCACGGGACTCCTTTTGGCAACATGTCCACTATTGCAAGCAGCAAAATGGGCAATTCAATTGTTTTTGATGGTTCAAACGATTATATTAATTTTGGGACGGCAAGCTTAGCCAATCTAACAACTCAAATGTACGTATCATCATGGGTTTATCCTGTTAGCTATGGTAATTATGGTGGAATTATAACCAGACAAAAAAATACACCTTTCGATGGTGGATGGGGACTTGCGCAAAATCAGTCTGATTCAAATAAGTTTTCGAGTATAAACTTTAATTTAACGAGCTTTGAATACATACAAGTATCTAGTAACCCAGCCACCTCCACATGGAATTACTTATCTTCTAGAAATCTTTCTGGAACAAGGACAATATTCTTAAACAGCGTTTCACAGGCAACTAGTGCTGTGATTGCAACTGCAAGTCCTGCCCAAATGGTGGCTGGAAGGTTTTACTTTGACACCAATAATTTTTATTTCAATGGCAGAATCGATGAGATTCGTGTTGTGAATAAATCTAGAAACAATAACTGGATCACAACTGAGTACAACAACCAAAACGCAGTCAATAGTTTTGTTACAGTAGGAGCCAATGGTGCAAATCTTTCTGCGTGGAATTACAGAGCCAAATTAACTATGCGAGGAATACTAGTGAATGGCACTGTTTCACAGTTGCCGGTTACTGTGGATTTATCGCATTTGCCAGAAGCGTTTTTTGGCAATGTCAAAGCTTCCGGTGCAGATATCAGAATCACCGCTGCTGATTTAGTTAGCCAAATGCCAGTAGAAGTGGTGTCAATAAATAAAGTGAGTAGAACCGGAGAAATTTGGTTTAGAACGGATTCTTTAGCCGAAAATATAAACAAAGATTATTTTATTTGGTGCGGAAACAATGGTGCTACATTGCCTGCTGCATCATCGACCTTTGGCTCTCAAAACGTCTGGTCAAATGGTTTTGTGGCAGTTTATCACATGAATGCGCTTAGCAATGGTACAGCGAGTGTTTTAGATTCGACGAGTTTTGCAAATCATGGAACGCCTTATGGTGGTATGACAGCAGGGGCTGATTTGGTTGCCGGTAGAACAGGCTCTGCTATTGATTTTGACGGCTCTAACGATATGATAGATATCAACAATGATGCAGAATTACAAATTGGCACAGGGACTATCTCCTCTTGGATCAAGACTGCTGATGCCGGATCTGGTTTTAGAGGAATAGTTACTAAGCAAAACGCTTATTCGTCTTTCTTGAGTACTAATGTTCTTATTCTATATGACTGGGGTGGAGGAGGAACTCGATCTAGTTCACAGAATCTCGCTAATAATACTTGGAGACACAATGCAATTAGTTTTCAAAGCAGTATAGGTTCGGGCACCAATTTTTATACTGATGGTGTTTTAAGAGCAACAAGTAGCATGACTGTAAATAATCAAACAGTTAAGCTTGCCATTGGCGCTGGTTCAGGAGCACCAGGGAATCAATTTTTTGCTGGCAATATAGACGAGGCGAGAGTTGCCAACAAAGTCCGCCACCGCAACTGGATCACCACAGAGTACAACAACCAATATCACCCTGCTGGTTTTTATTTGGTGAACAACGGTGCTGTTGGAGCTTACAATGGTGCAACAGCATATCCACTCTCTCACAAGATCACAGTGCAATCATCGAGAGTAAATGGCACGGTTACGGATTTGCCTGTTTATGTCAATCTGGCGCATTTACCAGACGCGTTTTTTAATTCGGTACAAAGCGACGGTAAGGATATCAGAATACTTGCGGCAGACCAAAGTACAGAGCTTCCTTATGAATTGCTTTCTCTCAACACCACAACTAACCAAGGTGAATTATGGTTTAGAGCCCCTACACTTAGTAGCGCTGCTGATACAAATTTTTATATTAGATATGGTAGAGCTTCAGCAATGAAGTATCTAGAGACTCATCCTTATGGCACTCAGCAAGTTTGGTCAAATGGATTTGTGGCGGTGTGGCATATGAACGCTTTAACAAACGGCACTGCAAGTGTTTTGGATTCGACTAGATTTGCCAATCATGCAACGCCTTACGGCAATATGACAAACGGAGTCAATTTGCTTAGCGGTAAATTAGGTCAGGGAGTATTTTTCGATGGGATTAATGATTATATGCATGAATTGTTGAATCCAACAATTAGCGGCTCGCAATTTACTGTTTCTAGTTGGATTAGACCTGAATTAACAAACTCAAGAACTTATTTTAGTTTGGGTAATGCTAGCGGTTCTGTAAATAAGCATATGGTTTTACGTCCATCAGCGAATACAACTTTAGATATTTCTTTTTGGGGTAATGATTTGTGGGCTACGACTCCTGATGTATTAAACACCTGGACTCATGTTCACAATACAATGGATGCAAGCGGAAACAGACGAATATATTCCAATGGAGTTTTGAGAAATTCTGATGGACCTGTTCTCTTCTGGAACGGTGATAATAATTTGAGAATAGGCTCGCGAGTGAATTCTGCATTTTTCAACGGCAAAGAAGATGAAGTCAGAGTTGCTAATAAATCTCGCAACCGCAATTGGGTTCTCACAGAGTACAACAACCAAAGTAACCCTTCGATTTTTTATACAGTTGACAATGGTGCAGTTCCATTTAACGAAAACGATTGGTTGTATTCACACAAAATCACCGTTAGACCTTCTCAGGTAAACGGTTCTGTGACAGAGTTTCCGGTTTATATTGATCTTTCGCATTTGCCTGATCTTTTCTTCACCAATGTCAAAGCCGATGGCGGTGATATCCGCGTGACTAGAGTGGATAGAGCGAGTCAGTTGCCTGTAGAACTTGTCTCTATCAATACTGCAGCCAAAACCGGTGAATTGTGGTTTAGAGCGCATCAATTAGTGAGTACTTCTAATAATGATTTCTATCTTTTCTATGGTAATTCACTTGCGACTACGCCAGCTGCTTCATCTACTTTTGGCTCTCAAAACGTTTGGTCAAATGGTTTTGTGGCGGTTTATCACATGAATGCTGTGACCAACGGGACGGCGAGTGTTCTTGACTCGACGAGCTTTGCTAGGCACGGTACGCCAAGTGGAAATATGTCTACAACTACTGGCGGTAGAATGGGCACTAGTATTACTTTTGATGGTGCGAATGATAATGTAGATATAGGATCGTCTATCTCCAATATATTT
>JAJTHA010000057.1 GCA_021299565.1 Candidatus Caenarcanales bacterium | reverse complement strand
TTTTGTGAAATCACACCAGTGGCATTTGAGAAGAGCATAGAACCATTAGTGAAGTCACCGTCAAAAGTGCCGCCATTGACATTGCCAGAGATATTAGCAGTAACACCATTAAAGCTATTGCTTGTGACAGTAACGCTATTACTGATGTTTGAAGAACTGATTGTAGTGATATTGCCAGTAGTGAAATTAGCAGTAACACCATTTACTTGTCCTGAAGCTCTGATACTTCCAACTACTTGTAATGCCGCAGCAGGTGCGTTGGTCCCAATACCCAATCTGTTATTGCTTCTATCCCAGAAGAATTGTGAGTTGTTCTGAGCAAGGCTACCGGTGTTATCCGAGAAGATTATAGATCCATCCGTGAAGCCCAAGCTTAAAGTATTAGCGTTGAGTGTTTGAACAAAAAGTTTATTCCACTTTCTTGAAACAGAACCAAGATTATAAGTGGCATCGCGATGAGGACCAATATCACCATTGGCATCAAGGATAAAGCTAGTTGGGGCATTAGTGCCAAGTCCTAATCTATTATTGTTTCTGCTCCAGAATAACATAGAATTGTTTTCAGAAATAATACCAGCAGCGTTGGAGAAGAGTAGAGAGCCGTTGGTGAAATCACCATCAAAGCTATCGCCGTTTATAGTTGTTGAATTGACGTCAGTCGAATTGATAGTTGTAATATTGCCAGTTGTGAAATTTGCGGTAGCGCCATTAATATTAGTCGAAGCCAGAATTATATCGAAGTTGGCAACAGTACCATTGACATTGCCCGTAGATATTAAATTTCCAGTGCTTGTTCTGCCAGAAATATTCGCAGTGACACCATTGAAAGTATCACTAGTGATGGTATTGGTATTGTTTATATAAGATGAATTAATTGTGGTTGAATTTAAATTAGCTGTTGTTGAATTGATAGTATCGAAATTAGCAACATTGCCGTTGATTTGACCAGCAAAAATATAGTTGATGAATGCTTCATTGAATCTTCTAGAGCTTGAACCTAAATCATAAGTATTATCAGTGTTTGGTCCGATATTACCAGCGACTTGAAGTTTAAAGTTAGCTGGGTTTTGTATCCCGATTCCAATATTACCGTTAGTTAAATTACCAAAAATAGCATTGCCGATATTTAATTCATTGGATGCAGTAGTAGAAGAACCATTTGCATCAGATCCTATGAAAATATTGTTTGAGCCAGAGGTCATGCCATTACCAGCTTTGAAACCGTACATAGTATTACCATTGCCAGTAGTGAGCGTGCGCATCGCATCGATACCTACACCAGTATTGTATCTGCCTGTAGACACTAGACCAGCGCCATTGCCCAAAAATAAATTATAGTTCTTGTCTGAAATAGCGTCATTGAGAGCATCTAAGAAAGCACCGCCGTTAGAAAGTATGGTGGATATGTCCATCCAGGTACCGTTCCCGGCAGAGTCAAGCGATGCTAATACTTTGTCTTTGGCTGGATTGCCGCCTCTGATGCGCACTTGACCAGTGGTATCTATACTTTGTGAAGGATCGTTAGTGCCAATTCCTAGTCTTTCATTAGTTGAACTCCAATAGAAAGCTGAATTGTTTTCGACGATTTCACCATCTGCGTTTGAGAACAATATTGAACCATTTGTGAAATCACCATCAAAAGTGGCACCATTCACATTGCCAGAAATATTTGCTGTAACACCATTGAAAGTAGCACTGGTGATGGTATTAGTATTGTTTATATATGATGAATTGATTGTAGTTGAATTTAAATTTGCTGTGGTTGAATTGATAGTATTAAAATTAGCGACATTGCCATTGATTTGACCAGCAAAAATATAATTGATGAATGCTTCATTGAATCTTCTAGAGCTAGAACCTAGATCATAAGTATCATCAGTGTTTGGTCCGATATCACCAGCGACCTGAAGCTTAAAGTCGGCAGGGTTTTGTATCCCGATTCCAATATTACCGTTGGTTAAATTACCAAAGATAGCATCACCGATATTTAATTCATTAGAAGCAGTAGCAGAAGAACCATTTGCATCAGATCCGATAAAAATATTGTTTGAGCCAGAGGTCATGCCATTACCGGCTTTGAAGCCATACATGGTATTGCCATTGCCACTAGTAAGCGTGCGCATTACATCGATACCTACACCAGTATTGTATCTGCCTGTAGACACTAGACCAGCACCATTACCCAAGAACAAGTTGTAATTCTTGTCTGAAATAGCGTCATTGAGAGCATCTAAGAAAGCACCGCCGTTAGAAAGTATGGTGGATATATCCATCCAAGTACCATTACCAGCAGTATCAAGAGAAGCTAATACTTTGTCTTTTGCTGGTGCTCCGCCTCTAATTCTCAGTTGTCCATTGACATCGAGTTTTTGAGAAGGATTGTTTGTGCCAAGTCCCAATCTATTGTTATTTCTGTCCCAATAGAATTGAGCATTGTTTTGTGATAAAACACCACTGGCATTCGCAAATACTACAGAACCATTGTTAAGAGCTGACTTGAAGGTCGATCCATTAACAGTGCCAGAAGCGTTGAGGTTTGTGGTATTTATGGTTGTCGAATTTGTGGTTGTTGTATTCAGGGTGGTGATTGAGCCAGTGGTGAAAGCCGCAGAACTACCATTGATGCTTGTCGTAAATATGCTGCCATCTACTTCTAGATCGTCAGCGATTAATGCATCATCGGTACCATCTATAAAATTGACAGTTCCATCTCCGACTTCTAAGCTAGCGTCTGGGGTTGAAGCATTTATTGCTATTCTATTGTTGCTTAGATTGCCGAAGATGGTATTGCCAATGTTCAATTGATCATTTGCAGTAGGTGAGACTGCTCTGAGATCAAAACCTATTGTGATGTTACGAGAACCTGTGCTGATGTTGTTTCCAGCTTGATAGCCAATAGCGATATTGCCATTAGCCGAGGTCCCGTTGTAGAGAGCTTTATAGCCGATAGCTACATTGCTATCGCCATTTCTGTTTTTGTTTAGACTATTAATGCCTAAACCTGTGTTGTAGAGTCCAGAAACACTTGTGCTTATTCCTGAACCATTACCTACAAATATATTTGAGAATCTGTCCGTTATCGCATCGTTGAGAAAATCAATGCTTAAGTTAACACCGTTAAGTAGCGTCGATAAATTTTCCCAATGAGCTAAGCCACCAGCATTTGAAGTCAAGATGAAATTGTTGGTTTGACTGCCATCTACTATCCTGATAGGACCTCTTAATGTTGCGCCGTTTCTAATTAGTGCATAACCATTAATCGTTGGATTAGAAATATTTGGAGATAAAATTGTTTTGTTGGTGAAGGTCTCGATGCCAGCAAGCGTAGCTAGTGTACCAGTTGTTGGCAGTATTACGCTAGAAGAGCTTGGCGTTTGGAATGTGATATTGCCACCATTGAACCAGATATTGTTCGCGAAACGCATAGAGCCAGTGTTGGATCTACTTGTACCACCTCTTGAAGCTGGGACCATTCCTCTATCTAGAGCA
>JAJTHA010000202.1 GCA_021299565.1 Candidatus Caenarcanales bacterium | reverse complement strand
GCTCGGGCATTGACAGCATTACCTAAATCCGAGGCCTTTGTTAAAATTTCAGGAGAAATTTGACGAGAAACTATAACTAGCTTTTGAATTCCTTGTGCTTGTTCTCTAATATCAATCACGATAGTATATTATGACATATTCGGCTTCAATAATTACTCCTGTAATTTCGAGTAAATAACCTGATTTTCGTAACATTGTCACCCATGGGGTAAAATTACCACACCCAGGGTAAAATTACGTTTTCCTAAATCACCACAAATTTCTTCTCAGTCTTGTTGTAATAAAGTATCTTAGGCTCGCAATCAAAACCCACGAGGCGAATAGCGGGGCTTGAGATGTTTTGACGGTTTTTGCCGACAATGACGGTAGTGGGATATTTGCCCTCGTTAACTTTTTCAATAAAATCAGCTTTGAATTTTTCTTGATAAACAATTTCCTTACCAGAAATAATCACCAAATAATTTTCTTCTTTTTTGAGATTATAGACAATTAAAGCTGTATCGATTTTGCTATCTAGATCAAAATCTATTTTAATCACTCGTAATAATTTAGACCCGCAGATTTTCTCGAGATCTCGCCTAGCATAATTGTAATAAGTCATCAATTCAACTTGATCTTTGTAATTCAATCCTTCCATTTCTTCTGCGGGAATTTCATTGGGGTACAAATCAAAAACATTTGTCCTTCTGAAATGAGAGCCAAGATTTTTGTGAATTAAGTCATCTATTTGAGTGTCAAAAAATGTTCTTGGTATTTGCGCATCACTGTCTCCCAAAAGCTCATTTTTACTGGGTTTGACCTTCTTGAATTGTTTTTTGTCTTTTTTGAGTTGCTTCTCTAATTCTTTTTGTTTGTTTTCTTTTTCTTCTTTTTGCTTTTGCTCTAATTTTTTTTGTTTTTCGCGAGCTTCTTTGTTGGCTTGTTCTTGTTTCTTCGCAATTTCTATAACAGGCGCTTTTGCGCTTAGCTTTAAGCTGGCAAAAAATACTAAAATCAAAACAAAAAAACTAAGTTGTCGCTTCATTACTTATTAGTTATTTTAGCTTGTTGTTTAGCTTCTTCAAATTGCCCATAAGCGTAGAATTTCTCAACTCTTTCTTGATAGAGAGCCTCTGGTGATTTGTTACTTAGTTCTCTCAGGGATCTGATAATAGCTTCTTCCATATTGGTAGCCGTTGTAATCCAGTCCTTATGCGCTCCGCCAAGAGGCTCAGCAATAATTTCATCGATTACATTTAATTTTTTAAGCTCACTAGAAGTGACTTTGAGTGCCTCAGCAGCTTCAGCTGCTTTATCTCTAGTGCGCCACAAAATTGCTGCGCAACCCTCTGGACTGATTACAGAATAAATAGAGTTTTCCATCATCATTACTTTATTGGCAACACCAATAGCAAGAGCTCCTCCTGAGCCGCCTTCACCGGTAACTATTGCGATAACCGGCACTCTCAAAGAAGCAAGAGATTTTAGGTTTTCGGCAATGGCGATAGATTGACCATTAGCTTCTGCGCTTAATCCTGGATAAGCTCCTGGGGTATCAATGAAAGTGATAATAGGTAAATTAAATTTGTTAGCGTATTCAAAAAATCTTTTTGCTTTTCTGTAGCCCTCAGGTTGCGGCATACCAAAATTACGTTCTTGATTTTCTTTGATACTTCTACCTTTGCGGGTACCGATTGCAATAAAAGCCTTGCCATCGATTTCTGCAAGCGCAGTCAAAATAGCCTGGTCATCTGCACCAGCTCTATCACCATGCAATTCCATCCATTTGTTACCGCAAAGCATGTTTAAAGTATCTTCGCAGTTCGGTCTATTGGGGTGACGAGCAATTCTGGTAATGTCAATTGCTGTAAGGTTTTGGTAGATACTTCTTTCGACAATTTTGTATTGTTCTTTAAGCTTATTGATCAAATTGATATCACTTGCTTTATCTGCTTTTTTCTCAAGAGTTTTAATTTCTTCTTGGATTTTTACAAGTGGTTTTTCAAAATCAAGAGCAATCTCTTTGCGAGGTTGTTCTACAGCGATTTTGTTGTTTGTGATTAGAGCACTAGCTGAATTTGGTGCTTTGAAATTTTTTGGTAAATAATTATGCGCTTGTAAAATTCCAACAAGAGTAGATTTCATTTCACGTCTGTCTATAATGAGATCTATTTGTCCATGCTCAAGCAAATATTCTGCTGTTTGGAAATCCTCAGGTAGTTTTTCTCTTACGGTTTCTTCAATTACCCTGCGTCCCGCAAAACCCACTCTAGCGCCAGGTTCTGCGATGATCAGGTCTCCCAAAGTTGCAAAGCTTGCTGACACACCACCATAAGTTGGATCGGTCAGAATTGATATATACAGTAAACCTGCTTTTGAAAGTTTTTCTAAAGCAATGCTAGTTTTTGCCATTTGCATCAAGCTCAAAATACCTTCGTGCATTCTGGCACCCCCAGAACAAGCGACGGATATCACGGGTAGTTTTTCTTTGATAGCAGTTTCGATTAATCTAGTGAATTTTTCTCCAACTACGCTACCCATGCTGCCACCAAGGAAATCAAAATTCATAATTGCAATAGCAACATTGATGCCATTCATTTGCGCCTTACCAGTAACTAATGCTTCTTGATAACCTGTTTTGGCTTGAGCTTTTGCCACCACTTCAGGGTAAGGTCTGCCGTCGTTAAAATTTAGGGGGTCTTTAGGCTTAAGGTCTTTGTCTTGTTCTTTGAGGGTATTTGGATCAAGTAAAATTTCTATTCTTTCGTCAATATTGATCCTGCCGTGGTATCCACATTCGTTGCAGATGTTAAGGTTTTTGCAATAATCAGATTTATATATAGTAGTGTTGCAGGCTTTGCATTTGACCCAATTGGCTGCAATCTCTTCGTCAGAAAGGTTGTTTGCATTAACTAAAGACTGAGAGGCGGCTTGTTTTCTCTCTCTAACCGCTTTAAAAAAATCTCTTAAACCCATAATTCAATATTATACTATAGTCAATACATATTTGGCAAGTCTTTCTTGTAAATTTAGGGGTTTTCAGTAAATTTTGCCTTCAAGAGTAGAAATCAAGCGAAGCGAATAGGCGAAGACACACAATTAGCGAGTGCTCGCCAGCTAATTGTGCTGGCTGAGCCCAGCGGAGCGGTGTCAATAATCAACTAAGTGATCAGCATTTCCTTGCTTAAAACCCAAATCCAAGTAAGAATAAAAAAAGGTGTTTAAGAAAAAATACCTTTTATTGGAGTTGGATCCATTCGAGGCTGAGTTTTATCATCTGCCAGAACTTGTGCCGTATTTTGAACATGAACAAAAAAAACTTGAACAACTAGGTTTCAATTGGGATATCACAGTTGATGCAATGCGAGCTCTAGTAAAAGAAGAGAATTGCGAAGAATACAAACTATTTAAATTATTTATACGCAAATGGGAGCATTATCAAAGGCTAACTCAAAGTTTAGAAAAACAAGATTATAAAGATGCTCAAAAAGCAATCGACAAAATTCTAGCTATTGATCTTCTTGATCCTTCCGCGTATTTTAATTTGGCTTATGTTTTTAGAATGCAAGGCGAGTATCTTCGCTCAGAACAGGCTTATCACAAAGGTTTGGAGCTGGTGACTTATAAGGCGCCGTTTTATTTAGGGCTTGCCAAAAACTATGAAGCAATCGGTAAATTTGAAGATGCTATTTATTTTTGGAATGAAGCATATTTGCAAGATCAAGATACGAATTCAGCAGAAAGCACCAATAGTATTTTGATCAGTGCTTATCAAGATGCATTAGAAAAGCTCATTGATTATAGAGTTTTCAAAACCACAGCAACTACCATCAATCCTAAAAGCGTTATTGAGTTTGCTAAAAGCTCCAAAAACTCAAGAGCGATTTACGAGCAAGAACTGCCTCATGAAATAGATAGCGAGTCGTCTGAGACCGGCTTTGAACCTGACATAAATTTTGAAAAATTAATGCGCAAAGTCTTTGAAAAAAATTTCAATAATCTAGATAGATTAAACAAGCTTGGTATAGAGCTTGTGCACCACAAGCTTACAAGTTTTGCTGTTAGAGTTTTTGAACGAGTTTATCAACTAGTTGTTTACGATGATAGTAAAGAACCGCAATTAGTTTAATTTTTTCATCGTTGGAAACGCAATCACGTCTCTTATTGAAGCAGAGTCGGTAAGTATCATTGCAAATCTATCAATGCCAAGACCCATACCTGATGTAGGCGGTAAGCCATACTCAAGAGCGGTGACAAAATCTTCGTCCATGACATGAGCTTCATCATCTCCACCCACTCTTTCTTGGACTTGGTCCAAGAATCTTTGTTTTTGATCAATTGGGTCAGTTAATTCACTAAAAGCATTTGCTGTTTCCCTGCCATAAATAAACAATTCAAATCTCTCGACAAAACCTTCTTTGTCTCTATGTTTTTTAGCGAGTGGAGAAATTTCTACTGGATAGTCATAAACAAAAGTTGGCTGTATCAATGTTGCTTCACAATGCTGTTCAAAAGCTTCATTGAGAGCTTTACCTGTAAGATCTTTACCAGTGACTTCTTTAACAAGATCTTGCATAGTCACTCTTCTAAACGGCTTAGAAAAATCGATTTCAGTACCTTGATAATTAATCACAAGACCATTAGTTACTTTATGACAAACATGTTTGATGAGATTTTCGGTTAATTCCATCATGTCGTAAAGGTCAGTATAAGCCCAGTAAACTTCTATAGAAGTGAATTCTGGATTGTGTTTGATGCTAATTCCTTCATTGCGAAATATTCTGCCGATCTCATAAACTCTCTCAAATCCACCTACAGCAAGTCTTTTGAGATGCAACTCTGTTGCAATGCGCAAATATAGACCCATATCAAGAGCGTTGTGGTGAGTGATAAACGGTCTAGCCGCAGCACCACCTGCTTCTGTGTTAAGAATTGGAGTTTCAATCTCTACAAAATCTTGATCATCAAGAAATCTTCTGATCTCTCTTACAAGAATTGCTCTTCGTTTGAGGTTTTCTTTGGATTGAGGATTTACTATTAAGTCAATGTAACGCTGTCTATATCTAGTCTCTACGTCGGTTATACCTAGCCTGCGGTTTTTGCCTTCAATGATTTCCGGAAGCGGTTGTAAGGTTTTGGAGAGAAGAGTAACTTCTTCAATGTCTATAGTCAATTCGCCTCTTGGGGTTCTTCTGATTTTGCCTTTGGCGCCGATGATGTCCCCTTTGTCGAGTAGTGGTAAGAAATTTTGAAGATATTCAGGTCTGGATTTTGCATCAGAAAAAAGTTGTATGCGTCCTGAAACATCGTGAAGATCAATAAACATCCAATCATTTCTTTGGTTGTGCACTCTGCCAGCGACTATTACCGTATCCTCGGTGCGCTCTTCGTTTGCTAGATCTTTATATTTGTCTTGAAGTTCTGCACAAAGATCTGAACGTTTGAAATTATATGGATATGGGTTAATTCCCATAGCTTTTAGATCATTTAATTTGCGAAGTCTTTCTGCTTGTAAATGACTGATTTCTTGTCCGTGCGTTTCTGTGACCATAGATATTATGATAGCAGTTGATTGATTTTGAATAATCTAGCTTGTTTAAGATTTAGGCTCGTTACTATATTTAGGAGTTATTCCTAACTTTTCTTTGAGGAATAATAAAAGTTCGTTAGATCGTTTTAGAGCTTCAGCTTGTAACTTTTCAATTAAAAGTTTTGGTTGTGTTTTGAATTTTGTCTCTAGTTGTCCT
>JAJTHA010000219.1 GCA_021299565.1 Candidatus Caenarcanales bacterium | reverse complement strand
GGTGTGGCATTGATAATAGCTCCTTGGAATTTTCCTTTAGCGATTTTGGGTGGTATGGCTTCTGCTGCTTTGGTTGCAGGAAATGCAATTATCATCAAAGCTTCTTCACAGACATCAATTATTGCATATGAATTTATAACTTTATTGACATCGATTTTGCGTGATTCTCTTTATCCACCAGGTTTAGTTAGTCTCTTGCCCGGCGATGGCAATACTATTGGTGAATATTTAGTAAAACATAAGGACATTAGACTAATTGCTTTTACCGGCTCAAACCAAGTCGGCAAGAAGATTCAAGAGATTGCTGCTTCAGCGGTACCAAGTAAAAAAATAATAGCAGAAATGGGTGGTAAAAATGCCATTATTGTTGATGCTACTGCAGATCTAGATGAAGCTATACCTGGCGTAATGTCTTCAACTTTTGGCTATGCTGGGCAAAAATGCTCCGCATGTTCAAGATTAATACTTGAAGAAAGTATTTATGAGCAATTTATTGAAAGATTCAAAACAGCAATTTTAGAAATGAAAATTGGAGATCTACAAGATGAGTCTACTTATATGGGACCACAAATTGATCAAAAAGCGAAAAATAGTATTCAATCATACATAGACGAAGCCAAGCTGAATCATCAAATGATAATTGGAGATTTAGCTGTCCCTCAAGATGGTTTCTTTATCAGTCCATATGTCTTTTTGGTTGATGATAAAACCTCAAGAATCGCTCAGGAAGAGATTTTTGGACCAGTGCTTGCCGTTTTTAAGGCTAGAGATATTGGGCATGCTATCAAAATCGCTAATTCTACTAGTTATGGTTTAACTGGAGCAATTTTTTCGAGAAGTCCAGACAATATCAAATTAGCTTGCGATGAATTTGAAACTGGCAATCTGTATGTTAATCGTGGTTCAACTGGTGCTGTCGTTTCTCGTCAAGCTTTTGGTGGCTTGAAAAATTCTAGTGTTGGTTTTAAGGCTGGTGGGCCTCTTTATTTGTTGCAGTTTGTTCAAGAGCGAACTATCACAGAGAACACCATGAGACGTGGATTTGTCGCTGATTAAGTTATAATCAAATTAGTGAAAAGATCCCTTGCCATTATTTATCTAATTTGCAATTTTGCTTCTGTTTCAGCAAAGCAAATCAAAGTTGGTCTTTATGACAGCATGAACAAGCTTTACCTAACATCTAATCGTGATTATCGAATCATAGAAGATCAATCTCTCAATCCTGGATCATTTATGGAAAGAAGCACATTGATCGAGAAACCTAAAGGCGCTCCGGTCTTGTTGAGATCGTCGCCAGCTGCAGCAAATCCACTTTTAATAGCTTCTGAGCCAGATTTAGTTACTAGTCAAAAAATTATCAAACTTGAATGCAAAGATCAATATCTCGTTCAAGCAGGTAAATTAGATCCATGTATTTGGCAGCTCAAACCATCTGAGGATGGGAGTTTTGAGTTTGATAAATTCAGAGGCTCTATTGTAATTATTCCTTATAAAGATCATTTCACAGTTATCAATCAACTAGATATAGAAGAATATTTGCTTGCTGTTTTACCTAGTGAAATGATAAGTAGCTGGCCTGAAGAGGCTCTTAAGGCTCAAGCAGTTGCTGCAAGAACCTATACTTATGCAAATTTAGGACGTCGTCGTAAACTTGGTTACGATCTAAGTTCTGATGTTAGTGATCAGAAATACAATGGTTACAAGCATGAAACTACTAGAACCAGCGCAGCAGTGAAAGCTACTTTAGATGAGGTTATCACTGATAAAACAGGCAAACTTGTTGAGGCTTACTATTCTAGTCATGCGGGTAGGTTTACTGCTCTTCCTGAAAATGGTTGGGGAATTGCTCCAAGGCATTATTTGATACATCAAATGGAAACAGCCGCTGATGACAATAAGTGGACCTTAAAATTTTCAAAAGCTGATATCAATAGTAAATTAATTGACCTTAGAATAGGAAGCATAGATGCAATTACAATTGTTTCGCGTGGACTTGATAATAGAGTTTTGAAGGTATTAGTTACTGGTACTAGCGGCAAACATGTAACTCTCACTGGTGAAGAGTTTAGGCACAAACTTGGACTGCGTTCTACGGATTTTGATTTTAGGGTCAATGCTGGAGTTGTGAGCTTTACGGGGATTGGCTTTGGGCATGGCATTGGCATGTCGCAATATGGTGCTAGACAAATGGCACTTGATGGCAAAAACTATCGCCAAATACTTGAGTATTTTTATCCTGGGGTTAAGATCGATAAGTTATAGAAAACTTAGGCAGCTTGGTTACCAAGATCAATTGTTTTATCAGGAGATAAATTGAACATATCCTGTAGACTCCTAGATAGAGCTGTATTCATCACGCCTTGCGAACTAGCAGCTACAGCATTGCACAAAGCTGCAGTTATTTCAGGGCTTAGAAATTTGTTACGAACCGTTTCGATAACAGTATTAGCTAGATCTAGTGCTTTGCCAATTAGACCATTAGCTGAAAAAAGATGCTCTTGAGTAGCTTGACTTTTTGCAAATACGTCAGCGTTGGTAGTTGTTTCGTCAAAAAGCTTATTGAAAGTTGTTTTAGCCTCGCCAAAAAATTCCTTGATTCGATCTACTAATTCTGGAGCACCAGTTGTAACACGATCATAAAGGTTTTGTGTGATACTTTGTAGTTCAACAGTAGTAGGGCTGACCAAAGCATTGAGCGATTGTTTGAGTAAGAATAATTGATTCTCTTTCTCTTCCCCTTTTGCAAAATCGTCATTATTTACACGAGCTAATACTGCGTTTCTTGCAAGGACTCTTGCTAAGTATTTCACTGCGATTGATTCAGTTTTTGATGCATCTAGTCCGAGCTTGCTGACAAAACCTAATACCTGAGAGGCTTCTGGAGAATTTTCTGCTCCGGATTTTAGGCTGCTGATAATTTGTGAAGCTTGATTTGTAAAATGACTTGATAGCCTATCAAATACGACTCTTGGATTATTACTGTTTGTTTTTGGATTTTCAGGAACCAGTTCAGATGTTACCGTTCCTTCTGAGGCGTTAGAAACTACATTGAGAAAATTCTCTGGACCCTTTTTGAACATCGCAATTAGCCTTTCCATAAGGGCTTGCGGGCTTTCTTGTGCAGTGCTTGCTTGATGTAAACCACTTACAGTCTCAGGAGCTTGTGTAGTTGGTGCTTGCTGTTGAGCTG
>JAJTHA010000030.1 GCA_021299565.1 Candidatus Caenarcanales bacterium | reverse complement strand
GGATAACTTTTCTACTACTGTTTGCTTTAGCTCTACTCATTCTAGGTTCCTAAAATGATACTAGTTGATTAGTTAAATGCGCAAGAGTAGAATAGGCTTTGAAACTAATCAAAGGAGATAATTATGAATAAAGTTACAAAACCATTATGGATACTAGTTGCTGGACCCTATAGATCAGGCACGAATGATAATCAAGAATTAATTGAGAAAAACGTAGAAGCTATGAATAGAATGGCATTGCAAGTATTTCATAAAGGGCATATGCCAGTTTTAGGTGAATGGTTCGCCTTGCCTTTAATTAAGGAAGCAGGCTCTGCAAAAATTGGTGATGAAATATTCAATAGAATTTTTCATCCGATTGCAATTCGTTTAGGTGAAAAACTCGATGCTGTTTTGAGAATTGGTGGTGAATCGACTGGTGCTGATGAGATGGTAAAACAAGCCATAAAAAGAGGTCAAAAAGTATTCTATGATATCGCTGAAATCCCAGAAGTGGATCTATCTCAAAGAGAAGTGTAGGAGCAAGGGCTGTGTGTGCCAAAATGGAGAAAAATGGCGAAAAAGAAAATGGGGCAGCTGATGGGACTTGAACCCACGAATACCGGTACCACAAACCGGTGCCTTAACCACTTGGCGACAACTGCCTCGAAAAGTTCAATATAGATCTTAGCACGCTCAAACATGCGTGTATCTAAGGCGCCTAACTTCCTTAAGCAAAGTTTCAAGTTCATAAGGCTTAGGTATATATACGTCAGCGCCGTTAGCCAAGAAATTCTGATAGCCAGAAACATTAGTCGCAACCAGGATCTGCAAACCAAATTCATCTTTATATCGTTGCAATTTTTGACACAAAGGCACGAAGCTTTGAGCACCATCTAATTTAGAGGCTTCAATTATTAAAGTTCGAGGCATAAACTCTTCAATCTCTTTAATCAAATTATTAGCACCACTAGAAACCCTTGCCTCATTGCCCTCACGTACCAAAGTCTCTTCTAACAATAGTGCAAAATCTTCATCCGATTCCATTATCAAAACTCTTTTGTTTTTCTCTTCAGCTAGTTTTTTATTTTTGACAGCTTGCTCAATGATGTCAGTACCTGAAAGAAAATTTCTATCAATGTTTGAACAATATCCGATATTTAAGTTCAACAATCCTTCCTTGCGTCTGACTTTATTTGGAGCAGAACTAATAATATATCCATTGTTATAGTCTGAGTCTTTATAAAGCTTTTGCAGCAATAGTTTGAAATCCCTTTTTACTGCTCGTATAATCACATCCAAAGCATCTGTTTCACACAAAATCAAAAAATTATCACGCCCTAAATGCCCCAAAAAATATTTCGCAACTTTGCTGTTAATTAGTGATTGAGTGAGGCTTTGAGCTGCTTCACGAATAACATTGTCAGATTTTGAAACACCATACATTACTCCATAGCTTTGAAAATTCAAAATATCTATGTGTATCCCTGCCCAATCACTGAGATTATTTCTGCAATGTTCTAACACGGTGTAAGTTCTATTGATCGCCGGTAAACTAGTAAGCAGATTGAGTTCCAAAACAGCTTTTCTTCTTAAAATTGAGAAAAATTTCAAGAAAATTTCTTCGGCTTTTGAGTCTTTGGAAATCACATCATCAGCGCCTTTGCGAAAATATTCAAGAGTTTCTTCTTTGCTGAGGTTTGAATTGATAAACACCAACTTGAATGGCTGACAGGATTTGGATCTATATGTGACAGAAGAATTATTGATATTAGCTTTAAACAATTCTTCTTCTATTACTACGATTTCAGGTCTATATTTTCTGATGATTTGTTTGAAATCTTCTTTTTCGTTACTGCTTACAATTTCAATATCTTCGCTTTGGCATTGAGTTATAAGTTCTTTATTTGATGCAATCAAAGAATTTTCAGTATCTCCCAAAAGATGCAAAACAAATATTTTTGGAATTAATCCCACCATACTACACCGCCTTCGTGTGATTCAATCGGTAAATAAAGAGAGAATGTGGTTTTGCCACCTTCGCTTTTCACTTGCAGATCACCACTCATAATTTTTGCAAGTGATGCACTGATATACAAGCCCAAACCAGTACCCTCGGTTTTTCTAGTTAGAGGACTATCCAATCTGCCAAATTTTGTGAATACTTTGCGAATATCTTCTTGAACGATTCCAATTCCATAATCTATGACATTGACGCGTAGCATTTCTTTGCCTTCGTATTGACTTGGTCTAATTTTGATCTCAACCAGATCCTTACCAGGAGAGTATTTGACAGCGTTGTCTATTAGATTAGTAAGAATTTGCTCCAGTCTGTCGGAGTCCACCCAAACATCAGGCACGACATCAGTTGCGCTGATCTCTATACGATGACTACCTTTGTATTTAGATTCTATTATCAAGGCTATGTTTTCAATTATTGCTTTGATTTTGACTGGATGAATAGTTAATTGTAATTTTTTGCTTTCTAATCTTGAAACAGCCAATAAATCTTCAACCAAACGAGACAATCTTTCTGCTTGATCTTTGATAATTTTGATATATTTTTTGCGTTTCTCTTCATCTAAAGCATTGTGTTGAAGCAGGGTCGAAGCGAAACCTTTGATGCTTGTGATTGGAGTTCTTAATTCATGTGAAACAGTGCTGATGAATTCGGATTGAGCCTTGTCCAAATCTTTGCGGTAATCCTCAATAAAGAAAAACACCAAATGACCTCTAACTTCTTCACTCTCGCCTTCAATGATTTGTGCCGTGCGGGTTTCAAGATTAATTGTTTTGCCATCTCTGGTGTACAAGACAACTGGTCTAGAACAAACATCAAATGTTTTAGCGAAGCTAGGGACCTCTTTGAAACCAAATACTTCATTGAAGTTTTTTCCAAGTAATTCTGCTTCAACAAAACCAGTAATCTCTTCTAATCTATCGCTAAAATAAGTAATTTTAGAATCATTATTGTAGGCAACAAAACCATTACGAGTGGCTCTCGCTACACTTTCAAGTACTTTTGCGGGATCATGTAAAACTAGAGAACTCATTATTTCTCACCTCTTAGTAATTTTATCGTGCCTACTATGTCCTTAGCTTGATAAATCGCCGAACCTGCTACCAATACATTTGCGCCTTTGGCTCTTAAATTATCCGCAATTTCGCCAATGTTCACGCCCCCGTCAATCTCAATTGCCAATTCGTTTTGAGCAAAGTCAAGACCAATTGTTCTATTCTGTCTTTTTGCCATAGCTACCAATTGATCTATTTTCTCTAAAACTACTGGTCTGAATTTCTGCCCACCAAAACCAGGATTCACCGACATCAAAAGTACCAAATCTACTTTCCCGAGGACTTTTTCGAGACAAGCGACAGGAGTCGCAGGATTAATTGAAATGCCAATTGCAATATTTTTTTCTTTGACAATTTCAATGCAAGCAAATAATTTATCTAGATCATAGTCTTCAGCACTAGTTCCGCGCGCTTCCCAATCTTCCTGTACTTCATTTCCCCAAAAATATCTTTCACCATGAGTTTGAACTTGATGCTGTAAAAACTTTTTGTCTGGAGCAAGCCGGTAAGCTTCCATGTGAATAGTAAGCAAATTTGCGCCAGCTTCAATGAAATCACTGAGATGGTTCTCAGGATTAACTATCATCAAATGCACATCTAAGAACATTCTTGTGCTTTGTCTAAGTGCTTTTACAACTGGAGCTCCAATAGTGATATTCGGCACAAAAGTACCGTCCATAACATCTACATGAATCCAATCTGCCCCTGCTTTTTCAACTAAGGCAATTTCATCTCCTAGGTTTGCAAAATTAGCAGCTAGAATAGATGGTGCTATTAATGTCATTAGATTTAATTTTCTCTAGTTCATCTAAAGTGAGCGTAAGCTTTGTTAGCTTCTGCCATTTTGTGAGTAGCTTCTTTGGTTTCAACAGCTTTGCCTTTGTTACCATAAGCATCAAGTAATTCATTCATCAGCTTATCTGAGAAAGTTTTTCCGCCACGCTTACGAGCAGCTCCAATTAACCATCTATGAGAAAAAGCTTCACTAACTCTCGGTTCAACTTCCACTGGTACTTGGTAAGTAGCACCACCGATACGTCTAGCTTTTACTTTAACTAGTGGCATAGAGTTTTTAACAGCTTGTTTGAAAATATCAATAGGTTGTTTGTCCTCGATTTTGCCAGCGAGTTTATCAAGTGCTTCGTAAAACATTCTTTCAGCAGTCGCTTTTTTACCGCTTATCATCATTCTGTTGATGAATATTTGTACTTGCGGGCTTCCAAATTTTGGATCCGGTTTTACTTGTCTTCTTTTAAATCTTCCGTCTTTTCTTGGCATTTATTTATTTCCTATTTTTTCTTTTTAACTTTTTCTATTTTGGTACCGTATTTAGAACGTCCTTGTTTACGGCCGTTAACACCTTGGGTATCCAAAGCACCTCTAACAATGTGATATCTCACACCAGGTAAATCCTTAACACGACCACCTCTTATCAAAACAACAGAGTGTTCTTGTAAGTTGTGACCTTCACCGCCGATATAAGCAGTAATTTCTTCACCATTAGTCAGTCTGACTCTGGCAATCTTTCTCATTGCTGAGTTTGGTTTTTTTGGAGTTGCTGTACGTACTTTGGTACATACGCCTCTTTTCAAAGGATTACTTTCTAGGGCCGGGCTTTTGCTTTTCTTTTGCTTGCTTTTGCGGCGTTTTCTAATTAATTGTTGTATCGTTGGCATGCGTTAAGCGATCTTAGCATCTTCAAAGTCATAAATGGCGCCACATATGTAGATTTCGATGATTTTTTAATAATGGATATATAATTTAACTATGCGATTGCATATTTTGGTTTTGCTTATTTTAATTAACGCTTGGAGCTTAGAGCTTAAGGCGGTTAATAGCTCCTTTTATACTCTCAAAAATATGCTTAATTCTCGCCAAAATGAAGCCAAGGTGTATTTACCTAGTACTGGGCAAATTGGGCAAGCAATCAAAGTTCTAGTTGTGGCACCTAATGCCAAAAAAATAACTTTATTAGCAAGTGAAGAACAAGGACAAGCTCTTTACCAAAGTGAAAAAACCAGATTAGCCCAAAACTATTTCATAGTAGGTGAATCACAAAGTGACAAAGCAAATTTTGAGATGAAATTGGATCCTGAAAAATATCAAAAACTGAAGAATAAAAATTTATTTTTTGAGGCAATTGTTACATATGTGGATAGTGATAAAGATGTTTTCAAAACAGCAAGTTTTTATGGATCTAATGCTGCTTTTTCTAATTACAATGCAGTTAGAGTTGTCGAGGCTGCTAAAGATCACGCATCAGCAGCGGCGATGGCAAGATCCTTTATTCCAGGCTTAACTGGGCAACAGCAAAGATTTTAGTTGATGTTTTATTGCAACAAAAATATTGAAGAGTTTGATAGATATGTCGAGTATCTTGGTTTCACTGTCTCAAACTCAATCTCTGAGGCAGATTATTCATATGTTGATTTGGAGGAATTTATTTTCTCAGATAAGTTTTCCAAGGATAACCAAATCAATTTTAGCAATCATGATTTAGCGGCTCGTGAACTATGCGAGAGGTTTAATCAGCTTTTGAAGCACTTCTCGACTTATGAAACTAATAATCCAGGCAAAAAACAATTTAGAGTTTTATTTTCTGAGATTATCGAAGTGCAGTCGAATTACAATGAGGAAATTTTCAGATGGTCTTATTACAATCATCGTTTCGCTGCCTCTCAAGGACAAGATAAAGAAGCCATGAATGAGTGGCATGCTCTAGAAAAAAAATTAGATGTCAATCAAATAGCAAGGTTTAAGGCAAGGCGTGAAAACAACATCGCTTTAATGATGCATGTGTTTCGTAATCATCAATTCTTTGATCAAATCTTAATTGGTGGATTGGATCCCAAAATTCGTTCTGAGATTAAGTTTGGGCTGGATGTGGCTGAAGAGCAGTATTTGCAAAAACTGATAGTCGACAATAGATCAGCCAATACTTGTAAAATTCTGGATTTTAAATTAGCTAATCCAACTTTGATTTTATTGAAAAGGTTTTTGGAACTTAAGAAAATTCGTTTAAAAGGACATGTAGTGTCTAACTCACGCAAACTTAATCCTAATCTACTCTTGCAAATTCGCAATATGTTTTTGTTGCTAAACATACAAGAAGTTGCTATAGAAAATTGTGATTTTGCTTTTTTGATTAACGATTTGGATGCAATAAATCTAATCCCAATTGTGGATACTGACAAACCGATTTTTGCTGTAGATTTATCTAGCCCAGGAACGCCAAATTTTTCTTATTTGCTTTTGAAAGATGATGGCTTTGATCAGATTTATGGATTTGCCAAGAATCGTAGTGGTGAAAAAGCTATTAGTACTTTTCGAAGATCATTGGCTGCAGGTCTTGTCTATTTCCTTAGTCAAAGGCGCTTCGCTGAACAGATCGCGATGAACTATGTTGATGATTATTTCGCTCCTCTAGCAAAATCTTTGGGTAAGACCCTCAAAGACTTTTCGGCGCCTCTTGAAATCTTGTCGCAGAAACTAGATACGCTACAATAATTTTGTGCTAAATGATTTAATCTCTTCACTATTCAAGCAATCTATTGATGCAGCGATAGCGGCTGGTAAATTGGGCAATCTTAAATCTGCCCCAGAAAGCATTGCTGTTGAATTACCTAAAAATCCTGATCACGGTGATAGGGCTATAAGTATCGCAATGAAATTGACCAAAGATGCTGGTCTTAATTCACGACAAATAGCTCAGGCTATTGTTGATAATCTTGATCGTAGATATTTTAGTCATTTGGACATCGCTGGTCCAGGATTTATTAATCTCACATTGAGTTATGAAATGCTTGAAAAGACTATCAACAATGTTTTTGCAGAAGATGAACGTTATGGTTCTTCTAAATCTAATGGTAAAAAAATACTACTCGAGTATGTCTCAGCAAATCCAACAGGTGATTTGCATTTGGGTCATGGTCGTCAAGCTGTTTTGGGGAGCGCTATTGCGAGCTTGTTGAAAGTTGCTGGCTATGATGTTTTTTGTGAGTTTTATATTAATGACGCTGGTGCGCAAATAGAAAAATTAGGCAAGTCTTGTTATCAAGCGATTTTATTTCAGGAATCAAAAATAGATCGTAACGATTATGACGAAGAAAACAATTACCCCTTGGATTCAATGTTGGAATTTATACACCCAGCTCAATATCGACATGCTTTAGATGTGAACAATTTGGATATCAATGCTTGTGCTGATTATGCAAAGAAACTTTTCCAGGAGCATCAGAAAAAAGTTCTTAAAGATATATTTGTAGAATTTGATCAATGGTATTCTGAGTCGGAAAATCTTCATCAAGGCTCACCAACAAAAGTTGATTTGATAGCACAAGAAATGCTTGCTAAAGATTTGGCTTATGAGCTTGATGGTGCGTTGTGGTTTAGAGCCAAAGACCATGGTGATGAGCGTGACAGGGTTTTGAGAAAAGCTGATGGCAAATATACTTATTTGGCTGCTGATTTGGCTTATCATCGTGATAAATTTTCTCGTGCTGATTATTTGATTAATATTTGGGGAGCTGATCATCATGGACAAATACCAGGGATCAAAGGTGCTTTGCAAGCACTTGGTCACAACTCTGAAGCTCTGGAGATTGTTTTGTATCAACTTGTCTCTCTTGCTAAAAACGGTGTAGAAGTGAAAATGTCCAAGCGCGAGGGCAATGTAGTTACTATTACAGATCTTGTTGATGAAGTCGGCATAGATGCATTGAGATATTTTATGGTTGAGGTGCAAGCCAATAATCGTATGGTTTTTGATCTTGAACTCGCCAAAAAACAAGACAAAGACAATCCCGTCTATTACATACAATATGCACATGCAAGAGCTTGTAGTATTGTGCGTAATCTGCTTGGTGAGCAAATTGATATTAACCAAGGGACTTTGGAAAAACCAATTTTACAAAAATCAGAGTTTGATGAGTGGCTTAATAATGCTCAGCATACTACAGGCTTTTTTGAAAATATAGCGCATAAGTTGAATACGCTCGAATCAAAATCTTTGAGGGATTTGGTTTTGACTATTGCTAATTATCCTGATGAAATTGAAAATGCTGCTTTAAATCGCGCACCATATAAAATAGCCAATTATCTAAATCACTTGGCGACAATGTTTCATCAATTTTATTCTCATAATAGAGTTATTGTTGACGATAAAGATTTGATGAGAGCAAGAGTGATAATCGTGGTGGCTACTCAAAAAGTTTTGCGAAATGCTTTGAAGCTGCTGTCGATTTCAGCACCAGAGAAAATGTGAGCTAGCCAATGTCTCTTATCCTAGGCATTTGATAAGTCCCAGACCTTACCTTGATAGTTTTGAATTTGGTTTCTAGCATGTGTTGATGATGTTCAAAATCCAAATTTTCTAAATAATATAAGTCTTTGGCAGCGGCAATCTCAGAAAAGCTATAAATCAAATCTCTGGCAAAAAGTACTAGTTCTCTATCTCTAATTCTGTTCCCAAGAGCGGTCCAAAGAAGTTTTCTTATTCCTCCGATGTGATTCTCGACTGTTCTTGTAGACATTCTAAGTCTTTGCCCTATTTCTGTATTGGTGAGACCTTGAGCTATGCATTCAAGTACTTCAAGTTTTCTGATATTGAATTCCATACCTTTGAATTTAACTCTGGGACAGTATTTGAGTTGAGAAGGTCTGATTAAATGGCTGATATCGCTGTAATATTTCATAGTTTATCTCCTGTGAGAGCTAAATATAAATTAGTTGATAGTCAAAAGTAAGGGGTCAAGTGGTCAGCAGACGGTTAAGGTCTACCCCTAATTTATTTCTTCGTTGAATCCTATCGTCTTCGTTGAAAGCGCAAAAACGACATGCCCATGTCGTTTTTGCTTAACCAAGAATAAACATAGGTGGCGATTTAACATCACCAAGCCCATTCTTTTCTAATTCTTCTTTAGCAATGGCTTTATCAACAGCAATGTCTACAAAAAGTTTGCCATCAAGATGATCAATTTCATGTTGAATACAACGACAAAATAAATCTCCCGCCGCTTCCATTCTATGCTCTTTACCAGTTAGATCTTGAAATTTGAAAACTATTTTAGTCGCACGTTTTACTGTGAAAAACACTCCAGGAAAACTCAAGCAACCCTCTGGGCTATCCATCTCGCCTTCTTTGTAAACTATCACTGGGTTGATCATGACGAAAGGATTATAATCAATGTCTTTTTTATTTTTGGTCTCATCATATCTATCACTAGCCCAATCAGTGTCTATGACAATGATTCTATGATTGACTCCAATTTGTGGTGCAGCAAGACCCACACCATTCTCTTCGTACATAACTTTAAGCATTTGCTTCGCAAGCTTCTCTAATTTACGATCAAACTTAGTCACAGCTTGACTTGGTGTGCGTAAAACTTTTGAGCCATAAACCTCTATGTGCAAATTATCTTTTGAACTCATTTGCCGAACATCCTACCTAGGACAATACCACGTTTAGAATTTTTCATAAATTCAATCAAATCTACTATCTCTGGAATAGATTCAAGTTTGCTGAGATTCTCCATAATATTCGGAAGAGTAGATTTTCTACCGTAGATCACTTTAAAAGCTCTCATGATTTCACTACAAACAGCTTGTTCAAAACCAGCTCTTTTCATAGCAATTCTATTTGTTGAAATTCCGCCAGCTGGCATTCCACAGTAAGTCATAAAAGGCAAAGCATCATGATTGAGTCCTGACATGCCCGCTATCATGGCAAACTTACCAATCCTGCAGTGTTGATGCACAACAGATGAGCCACCGATAGTTACATTGTCTTCGACAATGACGTGTCCTGCTAAGCTCACGGCATTTGCAAATGTGCAATTGTTGCCTATTTTGCAATTATGTCCAAAATGGACATTGACCATCAAAAAATTATTATTACCAACAATTGTATTGTTGCCAGAACCTACCGCTCTATGCAGGGTCACAAATTCTCTAATAATATTATCGTCTCCAATAATTAAGCCAGTTTCTTCGCCCTTGTAGGATTTATCTTGAGGCTCTTCCCCCAAAACAGCATAAGGGAAAATTTTGCAGTTCTTGCCTATTTTGGTGCCTTTGCGAATAATTACATGCTCAGCAATTGAGGTACCAGCGCCTATTTCTACGCCTTCTTCAATTATGGCAGTTGGGGATATTCTGACTTTATCTTGGTAAATCACTGACACTTTTCAAAATATATCACACCGGACAAGATAAGTAAAGACTCTTTAGAGTAGTTCTGATTTGATCAAAGCACCTAATTTGTCCTGGTTGATAGCACCTAGTTTTTTACTGACAGTCTTTCTGTCGGCGCTAATAAATACAGTAATAGGTATGCGAGCTACTTGAAGCTCGTTAACAATAGTACGGAATTTTTTGTCATCAGTATTGATTTCATAAAAATCTACTTGTTTTGAGAACTTAGATTTGTTAGCTTGGTAAGCTTTGTCGTATTCTTTACAAGTCGAACACCAAGGAGCATAGAACTTTATCACCACTGGTTTTGACGATTCTGAAATCAATTCACCTAAACCAGAGTTTGCCTTTACTGTGGTGCTTTTAGGGCTAGGTGCCATGGCTGACGATGAAAGCAATGAGAAACTAAGGGCAATAGAAAATAAAAAATTAAAAACTCGCATAAAGATCATTATATACGCTTGATCTAGTGGGAGATTAAGGTTATAACTATATATATGATTAAGAAGTTTAGTTTATTTGTCCTTGCACTTATTCTCAGCTCTGCAATTCCTGCTCACGCTGGTGTGATGACTAGAATGGTAGAAGTTGGAGAACAAGACAGAAAAGCCAATGAAGAATGTTTAGTTGGTTTAGAAGAGTGCGTCAAAGACAAAGAAAGACTTCGCATGGAAGCTGATGATATGAAATCAAGGCTGCAAAAGCTTTTAGGCGAATTGACAAATACAAGAAGAGCTAATCAAGAATTACAATCTCAAGTATCTCAATTGCAAGGTGATAATGATCTTCTTGCTAAAAAAATTGATGAATTAAAAGCAAATGTAAATTGCCCTCCACCGGAAGCTCCTAAAAAAGTTGCAGAAGCTCCTAAAAAAGTAGAAGCTCCGAAAGTAGAAGAAGCAAAATCAATTGTTGATTGCCCTGCTTGTTCTTTGCTGCATGTAGTTGGACCAATTTTCTCAACACCTGTTGGAACTGTAGTTGGTACTGTTAGAGGTGCTGGAAGTAAAGCTAGTGAGCTTGCAGGTAAATCAGACAATGCTATTGTCAAAGTAGGCGGTGGCGTATTTGGTTTGATCTCTGGTGCTGTCACTGGTGTATTTAAAGGCTTTTTCAACGGTCTTGTTTATGGTGTAACCAAACCATTTAGCGCTGAGAGTTTCTCTACGGGACCTGCGCCGTATGATCCTTATAAGTTCTTTAACTAATTTAAAGAAAATTTGATATCAAAAGACCCCAATCTCTGGGGTCTTTTTTTTTGCTAACTTTGTTTAACCAAAACTTTTTTAAACTTAGCAAGCTGGTTATCCCCCCATATACTAAACAACTGAGTGAAGTAAAATAAGGAGTTTGTATGTCGAAGT
>JAJTHA010000132.1 GCA_021299565.1 Candidatus Caenarcanales bacterium | reverse complement strand
CTAAAGATACTGGCTTTGGGGCTTCCGATTTAAAAAAATCAAAAGTAAAAACAGGATTATAACTAGATGTTGTAGTTGGTTTAGAAGCTGGCTTGAAACTATCTAAAAGTTTTTGACTATTTGCAATAAAATCAGTGATTGCATTTGGCTTATTTGCTTTTGCTTGAAGATCAGCAAATGTAGTTCCGATAGGAGTTTTTGCTTGATCAGCTTTATAAGCGCCTGAAATATTGATTGAAGTCAATGGCTTACCTAATATGTAATCAACATGATTACTAAAAACTTTTCTTAAATCACCGAAATCTACTGCCATAACTATAAGTCTCCCTTTTGCTCCCTATATTTGTATAAAGCAGGATTTGGGGTGGATTTGATAGGAAAATTAGCCTGTCCTCGCTTGGGGCTTGAAAATACTAAATAAGGGGTCTAATATGAAGGTGTTAATGCAAACAGGTCAATTAGCAGAAATTTTAAACACAGCAATTTTTAGTTTGTCTCAAGACCTAAAAACCCTAGAAGCACTTAACCCAGCTGCCAAAAAACTTATTGGTTTTGATATCAGCGGCATCGCAGACAAAATCAAATCCCAGCAAAAACGCATAGAATGCAAAATCTCCAGTCAAGCTTACAATATTTATCTAAGCAATATTCAAGATAGCTATATTCTAGAAATCAATCCTATCGTCTATCAAGACATGAACCAGAGCACTCATGAACTCAGACGCCCAATTCAAAACATCAAATCACTGACCGAAGCACTTATAATTGGTGCCAAAAACGACCCACAAAAACTCGATGAATATCTCAGTAAACTTAATCATGAAGCAGATAGACTCGCTGTCATGGTCAATGACATGCTATCGCTTTCACATTTGATAAATGGAATCGAGAAACCGAATCTAGTAAGCTTCAATCTCCACGACAGGATCGACAAACTACTAGAACTCGCTAAAACCCGCATCAGCAATGGAGTAGAACTTAAAAACGCCGTAAGCAAAGATACAGAAATCACAGCCGACCTCAAACTCTTTGATCATCTAGTCTCCAACTTGATAGATAATGCCATCAAATACAATAAAGACAAGGGCAAGGTGATAGTATCATTTGATACTAATCAATTGATTATTTCTGATACAGGGCTAGGAATGAGTCACGAAGATGCATCAAAAGTTTTTAATCAATTTTATCGAATCGCAGATAGAGCGCATATACAAGGCACTGGCTTGGGTTTGAGCATTGTCAAAGCTATTGTTGATCTTCATGCTTGGAAGATAAGTATTGATTCTAAACTTGGTCAGGGGACTAAGTTTGTGATTGAGTTGCTATAATCAGCTACAGTGATCCAGACTATCGCGAGTAAGTAATTACTCGAGGAAAGTCCGGGCAGCGTTTGGCTATGCTTGCCGGTTAAGAGCCGGTACATGCAAGTGTGAGGAAAGTGCCACAGAAATATACCGCTGACTCCAGCCTTGATGCCCAAATTAGCCGGCTAACTACTGGCTTCGTCATTCTGAGACCTGCAACGCAGGTCGTAAGAATCCACGATGCATTAGTGAGTTGAGAGATCCTGACGTCGCTGCGGTGCAGCTCCTCAGGATGACAGCAAAAATTTGGATATCAAAACTGGAGTCAGTAAGGGTGCAAAGGTGAGGTAAGGGCTCACCAGCAGTGCCGAGAGGCACTGGCTAGGTAAACCCCAGCGAAGCTGCAAGGTCAACGGCAATTAGCTATAGTACAGTGCCAAGCTCCTATAGTTGCCGCCAATCCCGCTTGAACCCTGCAGCAATGCAGGGTCTAGATAGATGATAGTCCTCGACAGAACCCGGCTTATCGGATCACTATTTTTTGGAGCTAATTACCATATGGCAAAATCTCATGTGTATAGTCATCGCGAGATTTGCGTAGCAAATCGTGGCGATCCAGAGCTTTAAGATAGACTGGACTGCCACGCTGCTTCGCAGCTCGCAGTGACTTTCAACTAAATTGTACAACTTACTAAATGTCAAATTAGTTCTTCACAATCCCCGCCTCATACTGTCGAATAAAGTTAACAAATATATCCTGCTCTGTATACTTGTTAGCAACAGCCTTTGCATGTCTATAAGCAATCTCATAGTCTTTGACTGCCATTGCAGCATGAAAACAATAAACATGAAACACTTGGGTATTAGGGAATTTTTCAACAAACTTAAGCGCATAATCAAGAGTTTGAGGATGTTTCATGAAAAACATTCCATCCATAAATCCTTTTGCCAGAAACGAGTTGTTAATCGCTTCATTAAACATCTTCGCCAATAAATAATTTGTCATCTCGGCGTTTTGTCCATAGGTATAAATCAACAACTGCAAATTAGTTTGGAAATGTTCAGGGTAATAAATATGTGAGAGCTTGAGTATTCTCACGCCTTCATCATTCTGACCGCGTTTGAGATATTCAGTCGCCACAAAAAACAAACCAGATGCAATTGATTTATTGCCAATATAGCCATATTTGTTGAGTAGATATTTATCTGGATTTTTAGAGTCAGCAATATGTCTGTTAATCACAGCAGGGTCAGAGAGATGATTGTCTCTTTCCCAATTATAAAAATCATTATAGGCTTGTTCTTTTAGTAGTGAATTTGGCTTAAAAGTTGTTGTACCTGGATCTTCATAATATTGCATGAGTCGATAACGCCAGTTTTGTTTAGCTCCAAGATCTTGAACGGTGTTCATAGTACTAGACCAGAAACGCTCTCCATTAGACCAATCCAGGCTTTTGACAATAGATCTAGCGGACAAAGCGCCGACAACTACAACCAAAATCAATAATAAAATATTTCTTGTTGATTTTGAAATCTCAACTCTCGAGAAATAATATTTATCCATAACTAGCATTATCACAACTACTATAGACAAAGTGAAAAAGTATGTATATCTATCTCTAGCTAAAGCATAGAGTGGGATTATATTCAAGGACATAGCCAGACTAAAACCAGAGAAAAACAAAAAACCAGCAATAAATTTATCGTGTAATTCATAAGTTCTATCTTTGTTAAAAGCGAAATAAATCACTCCAATCAAAAACGACAAACAAATCACAAAACACAAAACATGATAAGCACTAAAAGCATTTGCCAGAACGACTTCATGATGTTCATCAATAGTCAAAACCTTTGGGAAGAAAAACAATTTGAGGTAGTGAGTAAATATCTGAGGAGCCAAAACTAATAGCCTTTCAAAAAACTCAGAGTAACCTCTAGCAAGCCACTCACCTTTTTCAGAAACAATATGAGATCTATGATTTAAATAAACCAATACACTAGTCAAAAAAATAAAAAACTTCAATCTTTCATGCCCAAAAGCTCTAAAGTCTTTGTTTTGCATTGATCTCCAAAAAACAATCAACAAAACTATAGGCGCAATGACTGTCATTTCAGAGCCATGATAACCAGCAAATGCACAAAACCATGCAAAGGCGAGTAAAAGCCAAGATCTCAATTTACTTAGATCTTGAACATGCAAGAAAATCAAAAACGCTGTCAGCGAAAACATCGTAGCCCACAAATAACCGACCCCAGAAGTCAGCATATTAACAGCTTCATTATGTAGAGGATGCACCGCCCAAATCATAGTTATCACCAAAGGCAAGAACCAGGAGATAGATTTAATTTCAAGAATTTTACTTACTGATTTTAATTTTGTTTTTTTTGATTTGTTTTCGTTTACTTTAACTTCGATTAATTGACTTTCGCTTTTGTTGCAGTGAGTATGAAAAAGCTTGGATAAAATAAAAAATATCAAAACAGAATTAATAATATGAAAAGTAAAATTAACGAAAAGATGAAAAGCCCAGCCCTTAGCTCCCCAGATGTGATAAGCGATTGAGGAACCCACCCATTCTAGTGGTCTAAAAATCACCGTTGGATAATTCGTCCAGGCGATATTGTGACTATCGGAAACGACATTGTAATAAAAATTGATTGCATAAAAGACTGACTCTTGTATGCGATCATTGCGAACTATTAGTTTGATGTCATCATAACCAACAAACTCATTGGTAATGCTTGTGCACCAGGCAATTGCAGTAATTATGACGATAATAGATAGTCTTTGGGCTAAGTTAAGTCTCACAAATATCAATATACTATAATAATTATCTATGCACTTTGAAGAAGGTCTAACATTTGACGACGTATTAATAATCCCTCAGTATTCAGATATAGAGCACAGGTCAGATGTATCTCTTGCGACCAAAATTTTCAGCAATTATTCACTAGAATTACCTTTTGTTTCAGCCAATATGGATACTGTTACTGAATATCAAATGGCATTCGCTATGGCTCAGCATGGAGCATGCGGAATTCTTCATCGTTATATGAGTATTGAGGAGATGCTAACAGAACTAGAAAACTATAAAGAGCTTTTCGTTGAACATAAACTTGACTATCAGAGTCTCATTGTTTCGCTTGGAGTTCAAGATGAAGCTAGACTAGAAGCGGCTTATGGAGCTGGAATTAGACATTTTTGCATTGACGTTGCTCATGGACATCATGCACTAGTCAAAAAGAAAATACAGGCGATTAGAGATAAATACAAAAATGAAGTGCATATTATGGCAGGTAATGTTGCTAGTTATGAAGGCGCAAAAGCTCTTTATGACTGGGGTGCAGACTGTATCAAAGTCGGGATTGGACCAGGTTCGGTGTGCACTACCCGTATCAAAACAGGTGCTGGCTATCCGCAGTTATCAGCGATTATCAACGCGGCAAAAGCCAAAAATGAAATCAAAAACAAAGAATTGTTTCTTGTGGCAGATGGAGGGATTAAATATTATGGCGATATCACCAAAGCACTTGCTGCTGGTGCTGATGCAGTTATGATGGGATCAATATTTGCAGGATGTAAAGAAACTCCAGGCATAGTTTGGCGCAATGAAAACGAAGAAATGACCAAAAGCTTTAGGGGAATGGCTTCTGCTGCTGCTCAAAGCGAATTCGGGATAGAAAACATCAACGAAGAAGGTATCGCGCTCACTGTCAAATACAAAGGCAGCGTAAGACACATACTACCTCGCATGGCAAAAGGTCTAAGAAGCGGATTGAGCTATTCTGGAGCCAAAACTATCAGAGAACTTCAAGAAAAAGTGCGTTTTGTCAAAATTACTTCAGCGAGTTTTCAGGAGAGTAAACCTCATAAGGCTTCAAGATAGATTTGATTATTTCGTTATTGTTTTTGCCTTTGTAATTGAACTTGATTTTTTTCAATCCAGAATATTTCAGTTGATTTAGCATTTGAACAAAAGTCTCTAAAGTCAAACCCTTTCCTGAAGAAACATTCAAGATACCAGCTTTACCAAAAGCATTTACAATCTGCTCACAAAAATCTCGAATTGGCACAAAATCTCTTACAAGCTCTTGAGGTTCATCTGCATTAAGTTCTATTTCGACATTATCTCCTGTCTCTAATCTTGAAGCAACTATAGTGTTAAAACTTTTGCTTTCTGCGAATTCTTTTCCAAAAGGGTTTGCTATTCTCACTATCAAATATTTGGCAAAATTAGCCTGGATAAATTCTTCTAGCTCTAGCTTATATCTACCATAATCACTTATAGGCATTGGCTTTGCGCTTGGGCTTATCGGCAAGTTGTCTTGATTGCCGTAAACAGCCGCACTGGATGCAAAAATCAAATATGAGTTTTTATATTTAAGCAAAAAGTTTTTTTCTGCTTGGATATCTTTTGCGTAAGCAAAATGTAAAACGCAATCGTAGTGATCTTCTGGGGCAGCTTGTAAATCACCTGTAATAAAAACAAAATTATCATTTAAGTGCACAAGTCGATTTTGTTTAATAGTTCTATCTAATAAAGTTATTGATTTGAATTGATCAAGAAAAATATTTTCTGCAAGGCAGTGGTTTATAAAATTTGCGGCGAGATAGCCTGTCGCGCCTGTAATTAGAAGTTTCACGAGTTAATTATATTACAAGTGCAACTTCTAAAAATTTTAGTTTCACCTCATCCTGAGGAGTGGACGAAGTCCACGACGTGAGGATCCACGATGCATCATGGTACGTGGATCCTGACGGTCGCTTCGCTCCCTCAGGATGACGAATAATTTTAGTAAGCGCAAAATCAATCACTATAAAGTCACTGCGAGACTTGCGGAGCAAGTCGTGGCAGTCCAGCCTAACTTAAGCCCTGGATCGCCACGCCACACTGCGTGTGGCTCGCGATGACTTTAAACTATATTTCATAGTTTAAAATTCTAGGCCTTTGCTAGTTCACCCTGCGCCTTACGATCATCAGTATTCCCCTTGACCATATCTCGCCAAAAAGCCTCTTCGTTGCGCGCTTCACCAAGCGCTGCTTTAAGTTTTGAAAGTTCTAATCTAATTGCAGATTCGCTCTCTCCTGAACTGCCCAGGATAGAAGCGTCCATGCGTCTTTCAAGATCTGCAATACCAAGCTGTAGCTTGTCTATATTTGAGACCGATTTAGCTAGTTCTATTGTTGGATTAATATTAGTCTTTGCCATATCATTTCACATTGCCCTTTATGAAGTAGAAGCTAATTTGTTTCCTTCTTTAACTGCCATTTTGTTTTCATTGATCTCTTGACGCCAGAAGCTCGCCTCTCCACGCCAAAAACCAATTCCCGCCCTTACTAAATTTATTTGAGATCTTATTTGTGCGATTTGCTGTCTAGCAAAACCGCTATCGTCCTGGACGCTAACCCATTGATCCATCAAGTTCTCAAGACCAGTCATCTGTTCTTGGTAGAACTCTGTCTTAAATTCTGAGAACGCAAGTTCTTGTGATGGGTTAATGGCCAAAGCCGCTGCCTCCTTCCATGCTCTCTAACATTTCTTTAAGAACTAAATCAGCTTTTTCTCTAAGTGATTCTTGATATCTAATTTTTGCTATGAAATCTTTCATAGACATTTGATTAGAAGATTTTTCACTGGTTATAGAAGATTTGATTGAATTAATTTCTTTAATTTCTTTATCGATTTTTTCGATATTGAGATTCATGAAATCTGCTTGTTGTCGCTTGTTTTTGGCTTCGGTACGATACACATGTGAGGCTTCACGAAGTGCATCTGGACCAGCTTTTGTCAAAATAGACAATTGCTGAACAAACTCTGCCGGAATACCAAGCTTCTCTAATTGAGCTTTAGTTACTTCTTCTTTTTTCTTAGCTTCTTCTTTCTTTTTGTTTTTTTCTAATTGATCTGCGATATTATTTGCCAGATCCGCTACTTTATCAAGTGTTTGTGCTTCACTAATTAATTTTGCGATTTGGGAAGGATCAATTTGCGCTTTGTTTTGAAGCAAGCTTCTAAGTTTTTCTTCGAGCTTCGATACTTTCTGCTTTTCTTTATCCTGTGGCTTTGCTGTCGCCTCGTTACTTCTAACTATCCCCTCTAATATGCTGTTTAAGGCTTTGTCAACCATTGTTATTCTCCTACGTAGCAAATAAATCAAGCTTGGGTTATAGACTGGTTAAGAACGCATAATTT
>JAJTHA010000225.1 GCA_021299565.1 Candidatus Caenarcanales bacterium | reverse complement strand
GCAGATAGGTTTAGATCGATTTTGAGACATAAAATCAGATTGGTACAATCTGGTGAGGCTGATCAAACTAAGCTTGGGGAAGATGGTTTGAAGACTTTGGCGAAAGATGCTTATGAGAGAATGGGTGGATTAATGAGCCGCAGAAATCTTCTTAAGGGGGCTGGTGCTGCGGGGATTATTGGCGTTGTGGGAGGAAGTTATGAACTTAGTAAAGCCCTTAATACACCATCAACAGATGATTTAAAGCAAGTTTTGTCCAACCCTGAATTTAATATTCCTCCAACACCAAAAGGCAAGGTACCGGAAAGTATTAATTCGAGTGAGATGTTTCTAGTTGATGCTTTTCAACAATCTCTATTTAGATTTTTGGAGGAAAATTCTCATAATGTTAGTGTTTATGCGATACAACAAGCTAATCCTCAATTACGATCATCTAAATATAGTTTGATTTTAACTAATAAAACTGTATCCTGTAGTGCATCTATTTTGAGGAAATTTGTAAGTGAAGCTATTGATTTAAATATTTCCGATTGGAAAGATTTTTTCTATTCTAGTATGGTGGAAGCTGCAAAGAATAACTTGATGTTAATTAAAAACTTAGGAACTGCATGACTCAATTGAAAGACAAACAGTTCCTATTTTGAAGATTTATTAGCAATGAGGATCTGATGGATATACTTCGCAAAAACTTCTTCCTAGTCCTTCTGCATCACAATCTGGTATCCAATCGTAATAAGTACAAGTTGTTGTTTTTGGTTTTGGTGGATCTTCCTCAGAAATTTCAACTACCGCCCCAAAATTCTTCACAGCCTCTTTCTGATAATCTTTAATCAATTTCTTAGAACCATATTTGATCAATCCCATCAAAACCTTATTATCAGCAACTTTGCCAGGCTCTCCAGTTAAACACATGCTTACAGTAGGCTCACCTTCAATAGTAAAGCAGCTTTCAGTCTCACTAAACACAACACTATCCAAAGATAATTTAGCTTTGGCATCCAATGCCATTAGGCTTACAGCCATAGCGCACGCTACAAGAATTTTTCTCATTTCCTTCTCCTTAAATTTCTATTGCCCTTGAATGAATACCACTAGGGGTATTTATCTAAGGGTATAGTCGGCAAAAAACAGAAAAGCAATAATGATATTTTTTTAAGAAGCTAAAGCGCTCAGTGCTCCTTGTGCAGCCGCAGACACAAGATGAGGATCTAGATTGCTCAAGCTAGTCTCCAATTCTTTTCCGATGCCGCTCACAACTTCATCAATGATTTTGGTAAATGGATTCTCAAAAACTTTTTTCATTGAAGGTCTTAATATCGCTTTCAATGTTTCTTGAGTTATTTTGCCAGTATGGTGAAAATCGTCAAAAGGAATTCTTCCTTCTTTGGTATTGCTTGGTGTTTCAGCAAAACTAATTGTATAAGAAGGTTCAGAAATTTTTGAATGCAAATCTGCTTTATGTTTAGTGATGTAATGCAAAAACTTTCTATCATTGACAATGATAGTTTCATTACTAGTATAAATATCTCTATCTGTTCTAGATTCTTTTTTATAGCAAGCATTTAATAAAGCATCTAAATCATAACCAGTATTAGTTTTGATTTTTGGATTGGATCTAATTTCTTTTCCTGATTTGGCTAGATGTGCATCTATAATTGATTCTGCCATGCCATAGTCGTTTTCGGCTGGTGTTTTATACATGCTGCTACCCTTCATTTCAAGAGTTTGAATTAACATTGCTCGATTTATTTTGGCACCAGTGATTTTAATTTTGTCTTCAGCGCCGAGTTTATCCCATTCTTCATCTGTCATTTTGAGATTTTGAGTCAATCTAAGCTCTCTTGCTTTGCCGAGCAGCAGTGACTGCAAATCATCACAGGCATAAGTTAAAGCTCGACCATTCATTTTGTGCCTTAGAACTGGACCCAATTGATCTGAAATAGCGTCAGCAAGAGTTTTTCTATCAAGATCAAAATGTCCACTTGAATTGAAAGACTCCAGCCCAAAATCCTTGAGTTCAACTAGCCCAGGATAATCTTGTAAAATTCTTCCTGCAACTATTAATGCTTGCTCTTGTTTGCCAGGCTCTTCTACTTTGATGCGATTTTTTGACGCCATTCTGTCATAGAAAGGTACTATGATTTCCGAACCGTCATCTTGCTCGTTGACATAAAGGTGTTCTTTGATATCATCACGAATTTGTTCTAGAGTTCTATTACTTGTGAGTAAAATATTTTGTTTGACAAATAATTCGTTGAACTGCAATAGCAGGTGCTTAAGTCTGCGTCTATCACAGCCTTTTAGGGTTCTCGCGTCAAAGGCTTTTTCAAATTCATCTATAAAAATCACCAAGCCCCGTTTTTTGACGCCAGGTTTTTGATTGTGCACATTAACTTCTTTTACAAGATTTTGAATTTTTCTAATTAATAATTCCAAAACCATAATCCCTTGATTAGCGGCAAAAGAACTTACTTCAGTTAGTTTCAAATCAACGCCTGCTTCAATCAAAGCCATTGCTTGACTTTGTTTTTGACTTTTTTCTTTGAGATACTCGTCAAAATTAGCAAGATTGAGTTCGGCAATTATCGGCTCTTCTCCGTTATTTATGAGCCTTCTCGCCCATTTGCCCATAATTAATCTGACGCCATCGGTTTTTCCTGTTCCAGGTTTACCGTCAAATAGTCCGCCGATTTGACCTTCTTGATAATTTTTTGCATATCGTTCATGAACTGAATCATGAATTCCTGGTTCGTAAACTAAAACACGATCTAATTTTTTGGCTTTAGTAATTAAATCTTGAATTTCTGCTGGCTTGTACTCTGTGAAAATTTTGCGTCCGTGCCTTTCTGCTCTATTCAGTTCGGCGTTGACGTATTCTTCTCCCAAAGCAACTTGCCTGTGCCAACCTTGCATCCTTCCTATGATGGCGCTTGATGAGCCTCCTAGAGTAGCAATTAGTCCGATGTTCTTGAGCCAGCGTTCTACAAAACCTGGTTCTTTATTGGGATTGATAAACGTTTTGCTAACTTGCAGAAAAGCAATCCCGGCAAGAGTGATCAAATCACCATAAGCAAAATTTTCTTTGAAAAGTCTTATTGCTTTTTGAGGAAACTTTTCATTACGATATTTTGCTTTAGGATCTTCAGCATCATCTTCAAGTAGGGACATTTCGCGCCTGTGTAAATCATCTCCAACTGGTAAAGCCAATGATCCGACTACCTGCTGAAACATAGACTGACCAGCCCCAGCTTTGACGATACTAAGGCCGCGCTTGAGAATTTCGCCAATAGGTATTGAGTTTGCTCCCTGCATTTCTTAAGAAATCCTTATTAACTCCCATAATTTATTATAGCGCATTACGTATGTATTGCGAAATAATCGCGCGGCTCTTGATAGAATGTTTATTCTAACTAAGGAGAACTCAATGAAAAATCTATTAACAATAATCACTTTAATCGCTTTTATGCAATCCGTGGCAGCAGTAACACCGCAGCCTGTTTCACAGACAAAGTCAAAAGCTAATGTCAATGCTTCAAAGCAAAACAACAAAGTAAATAAGCATGAAGATGACGAAGATCATGACCATGACAAGCATAAAGTTTCTAAAAAAACTAACACCGATAATGAATTAGAGGATTTAGTAGCTCAGCTTAACGAGAAAAAAGAAGAAATTACAAAAGAAAAAGCAAATCTTCAAAAACTAAAAAATGAAATGGCTACAGATGTAACGGCGCAAGAAAAAGCAATCAATGCAAAGCTAGCTCAAATCCGTTCTAACAAAGAAGAAGCTAAATTGGAAAAATTAGGAAACCAGTTGCAAAAAGTTTCTCAACGTAAAATCGAATTGCAACAACAGATTCAAGCTACTGAGCAAAGAATCACAAACAAGCAAAATAGAGTTGCAAACTTGCAAAACAAAAAAAATAAAATCGACAAAATCTCAAAAAAATAAATTTAAGTGAGATTTTTTCCAAGTGCCATATTGCTGACTATACGACCATCCGGTCTCAACCAGCGACCATCACTTAAAATAGAGCCAGTTAACGCTGGCTCTATTTTTTTCTTACCTAATTCAAAGATTTTATTCGCTGTTTTATAAACACTAGTAGTCACTAAATTATCGAAGAAATGCGTAAAATTACGTAGTCTTAAGCCATCACTGGTATTGAAAGCACAAGATCTATCTTTAAGCTTGCTTCCAATCAGATTCGCCAAGCTCGGTCCAACTGCAGCAAGAATCGGCGCTGGAATTAAACCGGAAATTTTATTACTAAAGCCAGAAAGCAGAGAGTTGGCGAAATCATATCCAAGTCTTTGAGTGAAGCCTTCAATGGTATTGAGCTCAACGCTTTTGCTTTGTGTACTGTTAAATGCGAACAATAAATACAGCGGTGAGATGATACTACCCAGCGATGAATTAGAGATTCTATCCCCTAATGCAAAAGCAATGTTTTCAGCAAAATTCCAAATGGATCTTTGCACTCTGCCATGAAAGTTATTGTTGAGTATTTTGGTCTCAAAAATTTTCTCTAAATTAAGTGATTTTTTTATCGTTGATAAATTATTTAGTCCAACTAATCCTGCGGTACTTAATGCAACAGTTGCTCCTAGATTTTTTTTGAGGGGACTTATAAGCTTGTGAGCGATTGAACTATAGAGCGCATCACTAAAATGAAATAAATTTTGACCAAGAACAGTTTCAAGCTTGTCCCAAGGCATATCAAAATTCTTAATAGCTTTGGACATGGGCAAACATAGTCCGAGCAAAACAGATATTAATGGCATTTTATTGGTAAGTTTTTGAGCGCTTGATGCACTAAGAGAAGCGAATTGATGAAGTAGTGATCTGCTTATTGTTCCGTGCAAATTATGATAGTGAAGTTCATTTAGATCTTTTCCTTTTTCAGCTTTGGATAGACCAAATGCTGTCAGCATTATAGTTCCAAGATTAGCAAGTGGTGACTTGGAGAGTAATTCTCCTCCGCTAGAAAAAATTCCATCTAATATATGCAATGGACTTCTTAATAGTCTGCCGGACATATCCATCATGGAAAAATTTTGATCAACCATGATATTAGGAAAGAATTCGTGTAATGCTTTCGTTATCAAAACACTCGCCGAACTCACAAGTCCTGGATCTACTCCCAGCTTTTTGCTCAGATTCAGACCAATTGCTGAAAACCAAGTATCAAGCGCGTTAGCACCTATGTTATTAAATTGTCCACTGAGGCTGTCCCAATCAGTATTGATTTTTGAAAAGTTGTGATGAATTTTTAAAGAGTCTTTTTCTCTACTTTCATCAAGTTCCATCTCCCCTAATTCGGTTTTGGAATAAATCTCATTTAGTTTGATTCCTGAATTTGAACGTGAAGAGTTTACTGAACTAGAACCAGTCAAATAAAGAGCCAAAGCCCTATCAAGAGTTGTCGATACGTTGACTATAAAGTGCCTCGCCTTACGTCTATTGTTGTTGTTTTTTGTCTTTAAGAGGCATTCCGGCTATACGGCTGCGGGACAGCGTTGGACTTGCTCCATACTTTCCCTCTTGGGACAAAAATGTAATTACTTAGCTTTTGGTTTTCGCGTCATCCTGAGGAGCAGGCATAGCCTGCGACGTCAGGATCCACATACCTTGTGCATTGTGGATTCTTACGCCCTGCGAAGCAGGGCTCAGAATGACGAGAGATCCAGCTGAGTCATTACTCTTGGATATCCTACCTTAAATAATATTCTATGTCAGTAACTACTCTAACTTTTTTAATCTCTGGATTATAGTAATGCACTGGATCAATGCTAAAAAGCCCTTGATAAGCGTTTTTGATGCCTGCGATCCCAGTATGAGAGTCTTTGGCGAATTGCTGAGCTGCTAAGCGAGCTTGTTTGGTAGCTTCAGCTATCATCTCAGGTTTAATATCATTTAGCTTGGTGTAAATATACTCAATATCCGTGAAACTCAAGCTGATTCCTTGACCAACAAGTTCACCAGTTTTTTGGATAGCATCTTTCACTTTATCTATTTTTGTAGATTTTACTAGAATACCAATTTCAGCAATATATCTTTGACCATGATTTTGATTATCATAATAAAGCTGTGCTTCTTTATCGTTGATTTGTGGTTGTTTAATTGTGATCTCTTTATCTTCGATGCCATGTTTTTTCAAAAAATCTACTATGAGCTTTTGGTTTTTATCGATACTAGTATAAAGTTCGGCTAATGTGTTAGCCGTCGCTGAAGACTTGATAGGCCACAAAACTAAATCTGCTTGCACTTCTCTTTCTGATAAACCTTTGACGCTTACATATCGTTCTGATTTTTTGATATCAGCAATCGATGATCCGATAATTAAAGCAATGAAAACAAAAGTGATAGCTTTGAGCCAATCTTTATCTAATGTTTTGAGTTTTTGCAAATAGTTCTCTATGTTTTTTATAATAGACATGAGATTATTATAACTTGCTGTAGTTGAATGTCGTCCTCTTCGCAAAGCTTTCTTCGCATTCGGGGCAGCAGCCATTGTGGGTTTATTGTTTTTTATAGGCAACACAAATCCGACCTGCTGCGAAACTTTGACTCATCGGACGACATTAATTAGAGGAATTGAACATGACACCGGAAAGACTAAGCAAAATTCAAGAGGCTGTAAGCAAAAGACAGCAAGGCATTCTTGTGCTTGAAGATATTCACGACCCTCACAACGCTCAAGCAGTGATTAGAAGTTGTGATTGTTTTGGTGTGCAAAAAGTTTTTGTGATTTTTGACAAAGAAAAAACTTTTGACCCAGTTGGTTTCAATAAGCTTTGTTCTTCTTCTGCAAACAAATGGCTTGATTATGAGATTTTCAGTTCGACAAATGATTGTTATCAACGGTTGAAAGAACTTGGATATTTTATTTACGCTACTGCACTTGAAAGCAATTCTCGATCTATTTATCAAATAGATTTTTGTGCACACAAACAAGTTGCAATTGTTTTGGGCAATGAACACACTGGCTTGAGTAAGTTTGCGATAGAAAACGCTGATCAAGTTTTGATGATACCTTTGCATGGAATGGTGCAAAGTCTAAATTTATCGGTGACAGCAGCGATTTGTCTTTTTGAAATGACCAGACAAAGACAAAAAAACTTCGCTGATTTTAAATTATCTAAAGAAGAGCAAAATCACTTACTCGACAGTTTTAGTGATCGCTGATTTATCCTCTAAAACCGAGTACACAATCGGTGCAACCCCCGCAGAAGTTATTTCAAGATACTTTGCTGCCATTTGTGATAGATCAAGTTCACGCCCAGAAACAAAAGGTCCTCTATCATTGATTTTCACAATAATTTGTTTGTTGTTTTTTGGATTACTGACAAGCACATAAGTTCCAAAAGGCAAGCTTTTGTGGGCTGCAGTCAAAAGATTATTGTCATACTTTTCGCCGGCAGCAGTTCTTCTGCCATGAAACTCTGTTCCGTAAAATGAGGCTTTGCTAGATTTAGTCTCATCTTTGCTTTTGAAGCATAATTCATCTAATGCTTTTTGAATGTCAGCTTCTTTTTCGTTGGTGAAAAATGTTTCTAAATTCGGTCTGTTGTAATCTTCATCATCGCAATTATTGTCAAAGAAAAAAGCTTGGGATCCGATCGGCAAAATTGTTATTAATAACAAAGCCGCTAATAATTTTTTAGCTTGTTGCATTTTTATAAATTTAGCAAATTTGATATAATTAAAGTTATGAAAAAAGTAATACTCGCTCTTCTTGTTCTTGTTGCTTCATTTAGTATGGCATCAGCAAGAATTAATTCAACAGAAATAGCTGTTGACTACAATGACATAGTTGCTGGTGATTACGTATTAGAACTTGCTCCTGATATGAAGTATTTGGTAACTATCAATAATGTTCCTGATACTGTTGATAGAACTAAATTGAAAAAAGCTTTTAGAGGCAGAGGTCCAAGCATCTCTGGTAGACCAAGTGATCTTGATGATGGCTTCGTGCATAGAATCAATACTAGAAGAGGATCTTTTGAAGGCAAAATAAAACTAAATACTTTTGAACAAGTTGCTAGTGATGATGATAGTGGTGATGATGATTCGACATTGAAAGCTCGCAAGGGAGCTGATGATGGAGCAGGTCATGATCATGCTGAAGATTATCAATTGCTTGAAAGTTTAGAGTTTACTGTTAGTTATTAAGTTACTCTACTTAAAGTCTTAGAAGTATAGTTTAAAGTCACTGCGAGCCGCGAAGCGGCGTGGCAGTCTAGTTTACTTCTTAGCTCTGGATCGCCACGATTTGCTTCGCAAATCTCGCGATGACCTTATAGTTATAGATTTGGCTTATGCTAAGAAGTTACCTAGCCGCTGAGAAATTAAGCATAGTTAAAACAAACTTCTCTTACAACTTCCGGCGCTAAACTGTGATGCACAGGACAGTTAGTCGCTATTGATTCAAGCTTTTGTCTTTGCTCAGCAGTGAGCTTAGTATCAAGAGTAAAGTTTAATTTGATCAGTGATATTCTTCTTGGTTTATCATCCGACATGTGTTTTTCTGCTTCGCAAGTTATTTCACCAGGATCGAAGTTTTCTCTTGCTGCAACAATTGTCATAGTGGTGATGATGCAACTTGCAAGTGAGCTTACCAATAAATCTGTAGGAGAGAAACTTTCACCCTTGCCCATATTGTCTGTTGGAGCATCTGTGATTAGTTCACATTTTGAGGGTCCATGAGTATTCGTAACTCGAAAATCCCCTAGGTATTTACTTGATATTTTGACTGCCATAATGCTTGATTTTACTAGATAAATCCAGTATTAGTTAGCTGGTCCCAATATAGTGGACTAAATCAAATAGATGATGCTTTGCGGTCTTAATATTTTTCGCCTGCTTATAATACTTTCTTTGCTCGGACAAAGCTCAGTTTTGGCCACTTTTATTCCACTAACTGTTCAAGAACTAGACGGTTCTCCTAGCGTGACTAAAGTCAAGAATATAACTTTCAATGGAGCGACACTAACTGATCTTTTGAATGGAAGAGTTTTAGTAACAATCACTGGTGGCGCAGGTTCTGCTGCTGGTGCAAGTGGTGCTATTCAGTTTAATAATTCTAATGCTTTGGGGGCGGATTCGAGTAATTTGTTTTGGGACGATACTAATAATAGATTGGGGATTGGGACTGCAAGCCCAGGGCAAACACTTGAAGTCAATGGAATAGGCAGATTTACATCAGCTAGTACATTTTCTATTGGTGGAGATGCTGGTTATCACAGATTACAAAGGAACTCTGATGATTTTGCTTTCTTAAACAGTGGGAATGGTTATGCGGATTTAAGTTTACGTTCTATTGCCATAGGTACATATTTTGGAGATATTGCTGCTCCAGCAAATGGTATTAGTGTGGAAGGCAATGTAGGTATCGGCACCCCTAATACTAACGAAAGACTCACCGTCAACGGCGCAAGTGCCGCATTGTCATTGCGTCGCAGCACCACAGTTCCAAGTGATACGTCCAAATTTGGAAAAATATATATAAGCAATGGAGATGGGGAATTATATTTTAATAGTGATGATAGTGCAGCAGTCAGGCTTACAAATAATGGCTCTATCGCTGAGCTAGAAAAAGGCGGATATTATGACAATATACTTCAGTATAGTCTGAACGATACTCCTGTAAATGGTATTAAGATGGTCACTAACATTCCTTTTACGAATCAGACTCAGATGCCAACTATTATTATTGAGGGTTATAACTATGGTCGCGGTTCTACTATTGGGTTGATCTTGAATTGGTATCTTTATACACATTTAGACCCAGCAAACCCAGATGTAATTAACTATTCAGTTTCTTCTTTTGGTGGCTCTAGTCCAGAAATTAAAATCGCAAGAGAGTCAGGTAAAGTAGTTATATTTATCAACAGCAGAGAGTATTTCAATAGATTCCATGTGCGAGCTTATGCTGGTGGTCTGAGTGCACAGAAGCAATGGTTTGAAGGCTGGACAGCGAGAGATGAAGCGTTAACTGGTGACAAAATCGTCACAGTGCCATATCGCAATCTAGTTGGTAGTTTAACTATTAATGGTGAAACGGCTTTGCGCGAAACTACTGCAACAATTGCAACAGCGAATTATGGCAAAATTTTTGTGAATTCTGCAAACTCTCGATTGTATTTCCAAGATGATTCGGGAGTGAATTATAATCTAACAAATGGAAGTTTTCTAGCTCCAGCTGGTACTGATGGTTCAATACAATTCAAGTCTGGAACAACATTTTCTTCTGACTCTAGTAATTTATTTTGGGATGATACGAATAATAGATTGGGGCTTGGGACTAATTCCCCAGCACGTAAACTACACATTTCGGAAGCAATGCGCCTTGAGCCGCAAAGCTCCCCACCAGCAAGTCCTGCTCTAGGAGATCTATACGTTGATAGTGATACAACGTCACTTTGTTACTACAACGGTAGTTCATGGACAGCGGTTACACCAGGAGGTTGCAATTGAGAAAGTTTTGTTTGACGCTAATAAGTTTATTGCTTTGTGTGAGTAGAGCACAAGCAACTTTTATACCACTCACTGTTCAAGAACTAGGTGGTTCTCCTAGCGTGACTAAAGTCAAGTATATAACTTTCAATGGAGCGACACTAACTGATCTTTTGAATGGAAGAGTTTTGGTGACAGTCAGTGGTGGTGGTGTGCCTTATACTGGGGCTACTGCTAATGTTGATCTTGGCGCCAATAGTCTATCTGTGACAGATTCAACAATAAGCGGGTTTTTAAATTTTCCTACATCAAATAGAATTTTTCAGAATTCAGGAAATCTATACATTGAATCAGATGCTAATATCGGGCTTCGTGATTATTCAAGTGGGGTTGTTTCATGGCTGCTAGCAAATGATGGTCGCATGTTCTTGAAAACCAATGTTTGGCATCCTGATAGCGATGGGCGTCCACGCATTTTATATAATACAAATGGAGCTACCAATTTTTATGGTTTGTTTGATTTTGTTGATTCAGTGCGCGGCGTAGGAATTTACTCAGATGGAACGATTAAATGGGGCAGTAATGCTAATAGCGGTAACGAGCGCGGTCATTTATCCTGGGATACAAATAGGGCAATTATTACAGCCCCATTTGATATTGATCTAATTGCAGGTGGAGCAATTAAGCTTAACAGCAATACTATTCAAGCAATGTCACCAGTAGTCGCAAGTTCTGCTTCTGCTGTTGCTTTAACTGCGAGAGCGGCAGCTGGGCAAACTGCAAATATTTTAGAAGTTCAAAATAGTGCAGGGACTGGTTTAGCGGTGTTTAATAACTCCGGCAATTTAGGACTAGGAGTCGCAAGTCCCGCAACTAAATTACATATCTCCGGTGCTATGACATTAGATGAATCAACTGTTCCTGCAACTCCTGCTTCTAATAAAGGCGTGTTGTGGGTCTCCAATGGCAATATCAAGCTTGCTGATAAACATCTTGGTTTAATGGATGATGCCGGCAATATTTCAGATCTCAGTGAAGCTTCTGTGCGAATTGCATTGGATAATCCAAATAGTCTTTTATTTAATCCTCAAACATTTATTGAACAAGAAGTAGAATTCCCGCGTAATATTTTCCTGCGTCCTGTAGCTGCGTCTCCTACATTTGCAGAGTTCAATGATGTAACAGTTCCATACAGCAAAGCGATGCTTATCGCCGAATATACTTATTTTACTGCTGATAATTATTTCCCCGTGAAACCTGCTCAACAATTATATTTTGAGGTATGGGCTATGAGACAGATCGGAGCGACTGGAGATCCTGGTCTTCTTTATTTTGGTGTAAGGCAATTTGATAAAGACAAAAACTATATCAGCAGCAATGTTGGACTGCAATATGCTTTTGGAGCCTTAACTGTGCCAGCTGATGGTATTTGGCGTAAATATTCCGGTACTGTTACACTACCTACATCTCATGTACCGTATATGGGTAGTGACGGCGGACCGGTCAGGTATGTGAGTCCTTATCTGATTGTCAACTACAATGCGGGCACTATCCCGACTTATATTACTGGCATAATGATGCGTGGTATTGAAAACTCAAACGATACTGGTCCAATTGCATTCTC
>JAJTHA010000193.1 GCA_021299565.1 Candidatus Caenarcanales bacterium | reverse complement strand
TTTAATCAAAAAGAATATGAAAACGCTAAAAGGGTTTTTGAAGCGCAAAAACCAGAAGAACTCATAGAGAGTTTTAAAGAAAACAGAAACATAATCGCCCAACTTTTGGGTCCTATCAATTGGACTGTCATTGCTTTAAATCAATACCTAGATGATTTGATCAATAATACAAACAACGTATCATCATCTGAAATAAGTGAGGGGTTTGAAAATATTTTAAGAAATCCAGTAAACGCATTTAAGTTAGTGGAAGAGCCCATAGAGCCTGAATCTGAAAAAGACATTGAATCTGTTCTTGAAGATGATGATTCAACTTTCGCTCCAGACAATGATCTAGCAAGAACCATTATCTATACAAAAGAATGGTACAAAACTCAAGAACTTGAAGATGACAAAAGCCAAACAAGTACTTTATGCTCACTTTATACTTACTTCAACGACAGGATCAAGCTCAAAAAGGCTCTTGCTGAACCGAAAAGCATTCAAACTAAAAGTTTTACTAGTGCCGAGAATAACAACTGGCAAAGTTCCTCTATAAGTATTAGCGGAGCACACACTGCTAGAAACTCGGATGTGATATTCACAAACCAAGAAAAAAATAATTCTGTTTTAGCAGGAGTCGCAGATGGAGTTAGCATCTGCCCTCCAGATACTAACTATTGTGAGAACAAACTCAATGGCTCACAAAAAAGTGAAGTAGAAAAACTCTATGAGCTGTTAACGAAAGGTGATTCTGATGATCCTATTTTCTTTGAGTTTCTAGCTAGATCATATAGTCAAATAGTTGCTGAAACAAGCATAAATGCAATCACTGACTTGGATCCAAATCAAGATTTAAATTCAATCAAAAATCATATCCGACAACAGCTTGCAATCAATTTACAAACTCACAGAGCCTTTAATGATCCCCAAAAAATCGCAAGAGGTGGCTCTACCATTAGTTTTGCCTTAGACACTGGCGATAATGTCAAACTCTTTGCTTTAGGAGATAGTCCAATATACTATTTTGACCAATCTGATCAATCAGTAAAATTATTTGGATTGACAAATCATTCCAATCAAATGCCCTATGGAATTAGTTTTGAAAATATTTTTGGAAACCCAGCTGCATTCATCAACAGTAAGCATCTCATTACTCAGCAAAACGCTTTTTTTCAAGATACAATCAAGAAAAGCAATATCGGCTGGATAATGATAGCTTCAGATGGAATACTTGGTAGGGAGCCTAATCCAGAAAAATTCATCGAGTTCTTAAAAAGCAAATTCCCAAATGGACAAAAAGATCTAGATACTCAAACTCTAGTTCAAGCAGGACTAGAATTCGCTAAAGCAAATAACAGCGACGATGATATAAGTATCAGTGTAATTAAGCCCCAAGCCCCGCAAATCTAAGTTACTACCTTGGAATTACAGGGTATAATCAAAGTACTACTTTGAAATTACAAGGCAAATCATGAATTACTTACGTGAACTCAAAATTAACCCCAAAAAGAGTTTTTTTCTATTTGGCCCAAGGCAAGTTGGCAAAAGTACCCTTTTAAGAAATCTCTTTCATCCTAAAGAAAGTCTTTATTATAATTTTTTGCTCAATTCAGAATACATGAATCACGCTAGTGATCCAAATCTTTTTCGCAATCAAGTAATCCATAGACACAAAAATCAAAAATTTATCATTGTTGATGAGGTTCAAAGATTACCCTCCCTATTAAACGAAGTTCATTATTTATTAGAAGAAAGCAAAAATCCACCAATTTTTTGTTTAAGTGGATCAAGCGCGCGTAAACTCAAAAAAGGTGAGGCGAACTTGCTTGCAGGTAGAGCACTCACCTACAAAATGTTTCCGCTGAGTCATAGAGAAATCGGTGAGGATTTCAATCTAATACAAGCCATTAGTTATGGCACTTTGCCGGCAGTTTACACTAACCCAGATCTTGCAAAAGAAACTCTAAGATCATACGCTGAAACTTATATCCAAGAGGAAATCAAAGCAGAAGCTCTAGTGCGCAATCTACAAGGCTTCGTGAGCTTTTTGAAACTAGCTGCTATCCACAATGGCGAAATATTGAACTTCGCCAATATCGCACGAGAAACTGGAAATAGTCAACCAACTATAAAAGAATATTTTCAAATTCTAATTGATACTTTACTGGGAAATTTTTTAATGCCCTATTCAAAGTCTTTCAGAAGAAGACTCGTTGCTCATCCAAAATTTTATTTTTTTGATATTGGTGTTAAACGTGCTCTGGAACAAAGCCTAAGCTTGGAAATTCAAAGCAAAACCGAAAGCTTTGGTAGAAATTTTGAACATTTTTTAATTCTTGAAATAATCAAATATAATCATTATTATTCGCTAGATCTAGATCTAAGTTTTTATAGAACCAATTCTGGCGCTGAAGTAGATTTAATTATCCAAAAACCAGATTCGTCTTTGCTTGCAATAGAAATTAAAGCAAACGAGAAACCAAATCTAGCTTCTGTAAAAGGCTTATGGTCATTTAAAGAATTGGAACCAAACGCAAGAATGATTTGTGCTTGCCTAACTACTAAAAGATATCAAGAGAAAGACGTTTTGTTTTTGCCGTGGCAAGAACTCTTTGAGCTTCTCTAAGCCCCAAGCCCCGCGTCAATAGTAAAAACCTGTCCAGTAATAGATCTAGCTTCTGCTGAAACCAAATATTTGACCATCGCAGCGATTTCCTGAGGATAAACCCAGTCCCCGGTTAAAGTCGCTCCTAGATTATTTTTGATCTGCTCTTCTGTTTTAAGAATATCTAAAGCCATATCAGTTTTTACCCAGCCTGGCGCAATGCAATTGACTCTAATATTTTCAGAAGCAAGTTCAAGTGCCAAAGACTTTGCCATAGCTTCAAGACCAGCTTTGGAAGCAGCGTAGGCAGGAGCATACAATTCCCCGCTCGCGCTTACCGAAGAAATCAAAATTATGTTTTTATGGTCTGTGTTTTTTTGTAATAGTGGGTAGCAGCTTTTAATTAATCTAAAAGCCCCTGTCAAATTGACATCTATAGTATTTTCAAAATCTTCAATTTGATAGTTTTCTAATTTAGCACTATGAAAAATACCAGCGTTAACAACAAGCACGGATAGATCATTGATATTGTTCTTGATGTAATGCTCAATCGAATCTACGACTCTTGTGTCCAAATCTTTTGATGAAGGCGCAAAGACTTGATAATCCAATTGCAAAAACAAATCTGCAATCGCTTTGCCTATGCCTCGTGAGCCGCCTGAAATTAAAATTGATTTTTGCATTTCTATTTAGTAGTGTCATCCTGAGGAGTCCCGCAGGGACGACGTCAGGATCCAAATACCTTAATGCATCGTGGATCCCGACGGTCGCTTCGCTCCCTCAGGATGACTAATGGGAGAACCAATAAAAAAGCCCCCGCAATGCGGGGGCTTTTGAAAAGTATCAATATTAAATCAACTGCAATTCTGGTTTAGCTTCGTCGATAATCGCACCTTCTACAGGGCAAGCTGCTAAGCAAGCACCACAATCGATACAAGTATCATGTTCGATATATGGATACTCAAAACCTTTTGAATTGGTTTTTCTTGGCTCTGGCCACTTAATGCAATCAACTGGACAAACTGGGATACAATCCGCAGCACCTTCACAAATATTTGAAACAATCGTATATGGCATCTTAAATTCTCCTTTTTGCCTGGGCAATTATACTTGAATAACTTGCCCCTTACTTAATCAATCCTAACAAGCAAAATCTATATTTGGTCTTCTTGAGAATAGTTCTCACTAGTGCTTCAATTAGCATTCTTTACATATTCTTATCGGGAAAATTTTGTCTGGATTACTAATCACATCAGGGTCAAATATTTTTCTAATAGAGTACATAAGTTCAAGCTCTTGTGAAGAAAACATAAAAGTCATGTATTCTTTTTTCTCAAGTCCAATTCCGTGTTCACCCGATAAAACTCCACCTAGTTGAATACACAACTGCATAATCTCATGACTTGCCTGATGAATTCTCTCTATTACTTCAGGATCTTTGTCCGGGTCATATAAAAAATTGGGGTGAAGATTTCCATCAGCCGCATGAGCAACTGTAGCCAATTTAAGTTTGTATTTATCGGAAATTTTTTCTATCTCACGCATCGCCTCGGGAATTTTGGAACGCGGAACCACCGCATCATAAAGATACCAAAACGGTGCTATTTGTCCAAAGGCTGCAACTGTGCCTTTGCGCACTTTCCAAAGAAATTTTCTTTCGTTTTGATCTTGTGTAGTTTTGAGATCTAAGATCTGAAAATTAATCAAGATCTCCTCTCGAATAAGTTTTGCTTCTTCAACGATTTCACTATTATTACCGTCCAGTTCTAATAAAACTATCGCTTTGGTTTTTGGAGCAAGATTCAGTTGATAAGCAGCTTTGACAGCCTCTATGGCGCCAGAGTCTATCAATTCTAAAGCAGTAGGTCTAAAAGCAGCTTTGATCACGGCAGAAATAAATTTCGTCGCTTCTGCAATTGAATCAAAAGAAATTTGCATAGTAATAAATGATTCGGGAATTGGCTGAAGTTTAACAAGCGCTTTTGTAGCAATCCCGAAAGTCCCTTCACTACCTACAAAAAATCTAGCAAGATCTAATCTAGAGTTTTTGAAACCCGCATGAAACTCTCCTAAATATTCTATTTGACCCTGAGCTGTGACTATCTCCAAACCCAAAACCTGATCACTAGTAAGTCCATGCTTATAACAATGAATTCCGCCAGCGTTTTCAGCAATATTGCCTCCTATAGTACAAGCCTCTTGGCTAGAGGGATCTGGGGAAAAATGTAGTTTTTGGGATTTGGTATGAGCACTCAGATGAGCATTTACTAGACCGGTTTCTACTACAGCTGTTCTATTAAAAGCATCATAAGAAATTAATTTGTTTAATCTAGCTAGTGAAATTATCACCGAGCTTTCTTTACCAATAGCTCCGCCAGAAAGCCCAGTACCAGCTCCTCTTGCGACAAAATTAATAGTTGAGAGATTTTTGGCTTCGGGTTTAAAAATATTTTCTTGTTTGAATTCTTTGATTTCTAAATTTATAATATTTATCGCTTGGATAATTTTGGCAACTTCATTTGTGTTATTTGGCAAAAGCACCATTGCTGCTTGATTTTTAAATAATGATGTCGCATCGGTTTCATACAAAAACCTATCGATTTCTTGATCAAGAATTTGATCTTGAGATAAAAAATCTTTTAATAAGTTTTTTAACTTAGTAAGAAACTTCGCTAAGGATATGGTGGTACTTACTGACATTGCCTCTACAAATATTAGTATATAGTTCTTGCAACTTTTTAGTTACAGGACCAGCGTTACCATCACTCAAAACATAATTATCTATTGAACCAATCGCCGCTACTTGCGCGCCTGTCCCACAGAAAAAGGCTTCATCAGAGACATAGAGCTCCGTTCTATCAATATTTCTGGTTTCAACCGCTAGCCCAAGCTCATTTATAGCTAAATCTATGACAAATTTTCTTGTAATACCTTCCAAAATATTATCGGTAACTGGACTTGTAACAAGTTTATTGTTTTTAACGAGAAATAAATTCATCGCAGAGCCTTCTGCCACATGCCCTTCTTCGGTAAGAAATATCGCATCATCGTATCCTGCCAATTGCGCTTGAGATTTGGCTAAGCCGGTGTTTACATAGCTGCCATTAACTTTTGCCCTTGCTGGAATAGCATTATCAGAAAGTCTACGCCAACTTGAAACCTGTACAGAGATTCCTTTTGAAGTATCGAGGTAATCCCCAAGATCAAGTGAGGTGATCACAAAACTATCCTCGTTTTCTCCACCGATTAAACTAGGACCTATACGCAAAGCGTCTTTGAACCAACTTGGTCTAATATAAGCATCTGTTTTGGGTGCATTTTTTTTGATCAATTCCAAAACTCTTTCACACATTTCATCTACCGTGAAGCAAGGATTAATGCGCATAATCTTGCAGCTTTGCACTAATCTTTCTATATGCTCCCTTACAAAAAGAGCATAAATTTTGTTGCTGTCTTTGTTGTAATAGGCTCTAATGCCTTCAAAAACCGCTGTTCCATATAAAAAAGCATGGGTCATCACGCTGATTTTGGCGTCTGCAAAATCTACAAAATCTTTGCGGAAAAAAGCATATTTATGAATAGCAAAAGGGATAGTAGCCATAGAGAAATTATAATAAACCACTTTTGAAAGTGTTATAATTAATAAATACATATGCAAAGGGATTTATTAGGTCTGCCAGAAAAACTTACTCAATTAAATAACAGCGATGATAAACAAATCAAAATCTTCTCTGGCCGAGCAAACCCACTTCTCACGAAAGAAATAGCCAAAGAACTTGGTTTAGAGCTTGGACAAATTAATATTAAGCCATTTGCCGATGGGGAGCTTTATGTACAAATTCAAGAAAGCGTAAGAGGCTGTGATGTTTTTCTTGTACAACCTACTCATAGCCCCGTCAACGAAAATCTAGTTGAAATGCTAATTGTTATCGATGCTCTCAAAAGAGCTTCTGCCAAAACTATCAATGTCGTAATGCCTTATTATGGTTACGCTAGACAAGACCGCAAAGCAGCTGGCAGAGAGCCGATTACAGCAAAACTAGTAGCCAAAATGATCAAAGAAGCTGGCGCTGATAGAGTGCTTTGTCTTGATTTGCACTCAGAACAAATTATTGGATTTTTTGATACTCTTGTCGATCATGTACACGCCGCTCCTGTAGTGATTGATTACATCAAACGTTTTATCGGTCTAGAAAATCTTGTAATCGTATCGCCTGATGTTGGCGGTGTTTCAAGAGCAAGAGCTTATGCCAAGAAGCTCAATGACGCTCCAATTGCGATTGTGGACAAGCGCCGCATGCACGATCAACAAAACGTCGTAGAAGTCATGAATGTAATTGGTGATATCGATGGCAAAATCGCGATTTTGATTGATGACTTGATAGATACTGCTGGTACTATGTGCAAAGCAGCACAACTTATAAAAGACAAAGGTGCCTCGAAAGTCTTTGCCTGTGCGACACACGGAGTACTTTCTGGTCCTGCTTATGAAAGAATTCAAGCCTCTCCTATTGAAGAGTTGATCATTACCGACACTATTCCACTTGCTCCTATTTGGATTCAATCCAAAAAAGTCAAACAAATTTCTGTAGCACCGTTTCTTGCTGAAGCTATCCGCCGTATCTATACAGGCGATTCGGTTTCAGGCTTGTTTGTGTAGCCAAATCAAGATTTAGGTACAATAATTTTTTCTTTTACTAACATTTTTGCAAGAGCTGAAGATTTCACTAAATGTGGATTTGCGTTAATAATTTTAGTTAACTCTTCTAAATCAGCATTTAAGATTTTTCTCAATTGTGCATGTGGACTTGTACCCACAAAACTAGCAAACTTAGTTCCTGGATTTTTTTGAATCTCATCTTTAATCCATTGTGCATTTGAGTCTAGGTTTGGATTTGTGCCCACGCCACTAGCAAATGCTGTGAATGAATTTTTTTGAATTTTTTCTTTAACCCAGTCTGCATTTGGATCTAAATTTGGATTGGTGCCCACGCTACTAGCAAACCATGTATCTGGGTCATTATGAATTTTTGCTTTAACCCATTCTGCATTTAAATCTAAGTTTGGATTTGCACCCACGTCATTAGCAAACCATGTATTTGGGTTTCTTTGAATCTCTTCTTGAACCCATTCTGCATTTAAATCTAAGTTTGGATGTTTACCCACGCCGCTCGACACTCTACTATCTAAATTACTCGGGATTTGAGCTAGATCATAGTTTGGATTTGCCTTAGATTGGCGACCAAACACAGTTTTTGAACTTATTTTCTGAACCCATTCTGCCTTCAAATCTAAGTTTGGATTTTTAGCCACGCCACTTGCAAAGCCAGACTCGGGATTTCTTTGAATCTCTTCTTGAACCCATTCTGCATTTAAATCTAAGTTTGGATTTACACCCACGCCACTAGCAAACCATAGATCAGGGTTCTTAAGAATTATTTTTTTGACCCATCCTGCATTTGGATCTGGTAAATATTCTGCGATTAATCTAGGCGAACTGTTTTGTTGCTCTAGTAATTTTCGAATTGACGAATGACTAAAAATTTCTGATTCAATCTTAGTCAATAAACTATCATTTGCTTGCAATTGATTTTCACCAAATGATCTTAAAGCTTCTTTTACTTGAAGCGCTTCTTCTGGATGCGCTGTTGCTGCCACCCTGGCTGCAGCTACGACATCACTGCTAAGCTGATTAATAGTCTTATCAGGTATATTCTTGACGAAAGATTTTACTAAATTTGCAATATCCATAATATAAAAGATAATACAATATCTAGATAATTTTTGTTTTTTATTGAATCAATTTGTGGAATATATTTGAAAAATAAAGTGGTAATATACGGATTAACGAATATTATTTAAATCAGTGGTGCGAAATCTAATCACCTTATTTGCAAAAGAAATCGGCCTCAACGACATTAAATTCATTGCCGCAAAATCGTGATTTTGATTGATGACTTGATAGATACCGCCGTATCTATACAGGCGATTCGGTTTCAGGCTTGTTTGTATAAAATTAAAAACTCCTAGACTGATTTAGCTCAAATCGACAAATTAGGGCTAATTCTTGGATTCAAATCGACAAATTAGGGTATAATTTATTGATTAGATGCTTTTTGAAAGGAAATTAAATTCCAATATCACTAAAAATCTTTTCAAAGGAAAAATCCTTCTTATCTATGGAGCAAGGCAAGTTGGAAAAACTACGCTTGTCAAAAATATCCTTAAAGAAAATTCCAAGAAAAAATCCTTATATCTAAATGCTGATGATTTTGATGTAAAAAACTCTTTTGAAAATGCTCAAAATTTTGACCAACTAAAATCAATCATTGGCAATGTAGAACTTCTTATTATCGACGAGGCTCAGAGAATAAAAGATATAGGATTAAGGCTAAAAATGATTCATGACAATTCAAAACAATTGCAAATCATTGTAACGGGTTCTAGTAGTTTTGAACTGGCTCAATCAATTCATGAGCCATTAACGGGAAGAAGCCTAAGCTATATACTATATCCTTTATCACTAGAAGAGATCAGTGAAAATCAATTAGAGCTTAAAAGAAATGCGCATAAACTACTTCAATATGGATCTTATCCGGGAATAATTAATGAATCAAATAAAGACAAGCAAGAATTATTAAAAGAAGTTACTGAACAATATTTATTTAAGGATGTTTTGGAATTCTCTGGAATCAAAAAATCTGAATACCTAATCAAGCTCTTAAAACTACTTGCTTATCAAATTGGACAAACTGTTTCTTACCATGAAATAGCGACTAGTATTGGTTTAGATCAAACTACGGTTGCTAAATATATTGATTTATTGGAAAAATCTTTTGTGCTTTTCAAATTAGGCAGTTACTCAAATAATTTAAGAAATGAAATCAAGAAAAACCAAAAAATTTATTTTTATGATTTAGGCATACGCAACGCTCTTATCAATGATTTCAATGAGATCGAACTAAGACCAGATCTTGGACATCTTTGGGAAAATCTTCTTGTCATCGAAAGACTCAAACACAATAGCTATCGAGGCGAAAAACCGTCTTACTACTTTTGGAAAAATTATGATCAGCAGGAAGTTGATTTGATAGAAGATTGGGGTAGGGCAAAATCACTTCAGTGCTATGAGTTCAAATACAAAGCCAAAAAATCAGCCAAGTTTCCAGCTTCTTTCATAGAAAATTATCCCGAGAGTAGCAGGCTCTTTATTGATCAGAATAATGTTTTTGAATTGTTTGACTACTAATGCAAGAACTAATCACCAAAATTGCAAAAGAAATCGGCTTCAATGATATCAAGTTCATTGCAGCAAAACCGCTTATTGAATCCGAAAAGAAATTTCTAGAATGGCGTTCCAAAGGCTATGCTGCTGGCATGAATTACTTACTTAAAAACGATCCGATTAATGCAAGACCAGAATATCTACTGGAAAACGCCAAAACTATAATAATGTTTACCGCAAATTACTATAGCCCTTGCCCGCCTCGTCCATCACAGGAACACGGACGAATAGCGGCTTACGCGGTTGGGCTAGATTATCACAAAGTTTTACGTAAAAAAATCCAAGAATTAATCGATAGACCAGAGCTAGAAGAAATCAAATCTAGATCAAAATTTTTTACTGATGCTGTTCCACTTCTAGAAAAATCTTTTGCTAAAAAAGCAGGGCTTGGTTTTAGAGGAAGGAATTCATTGTTGATCTCAAGAGAGACGGGGAGTTTTAATTTTATTGCTGAAATAATCACGGATATTGAGTTTGAGGATAGTAAAGGACTAGATCCTGACGTCGCTTCGCTTCGCTCTGCTCCTCAGGATGACAAAATCGAGTGCGGGAAGTGTACTCGCTGCATGGATATTTGT
>JAJTHA010000194.1 GCA_021299565.1 Candidatus Caenarcanales bacterium | reverse complement strand
GAGTTTGAGCTAGTGTTATAAGTTCCATGCCAATATCTCCAAGTATTTGTCGTTGTATACGTTGAAGGGGAGCTCAAATCATTAGCCCAGAAAGCAAACATAAAATTGTTTGTTCCTCCATAACCAAAAGCCAAGTGTTGATTGGCTGGACCATTTGTATTACGACCAATAGCATAGTGAATAGCGCCGATAGCTTGCCTTCTATCCCAGATACTCACACTAAAACTATTACCGTTAAATATATTCGAAATAGATGATCCTATATCGATGTGATCATTTGTACCATCAAAAGTAACACTGCCACCTGTTTTACCGGCGCTCAAAGTCGACATTCCACCTATTGGCGTTCCATGTCGTGCAAAACTTGTGGAGTCTAAAACACTCGCCGTACCGTTTGTAAGTGAGTTCATGTGATATACCGCCACAAAACCATTGGACCAGACTTGTTGCGAGCCATACGCAGTATTAGCTGGAGGCAAGAGAGCATTACTATTGCCGTAATAAACATAAAAGGTCCCGTTAGCAGTGCTTGTCAAAGACGGTGCTCTAAACCACAACTCACCATTGGTAGTTGCAGCAGAATATGACACAAGCTCGACAGGCACTCTAGTCGCACCATCACTTGTGGTGATGCGGATATCTGAGCCGTCGGATTTGGCGCTAGTGAAAAAACTATTTGGAAAATTATTGAGGTCGATAAATACCGGGAAATCTGTTACAGAACCGTTGACTTGAGCTTTGTTGATAGTCAGTGGTATTCTAAATGCCCAGTCTGCAAGATTCTCTGGACCAGCTGGACTGCCAACTGTCACAAAACTACTCACTGAGTTTTGGTTGTTGTACTCTGTTGTGATCCAGTTGCGGCTTCTGCTTTTTCTGGATACTCTAATCTCGTCAATTTCTCCAGAATAATAACCATATCCTGGTGGACCAGCTATTCCTGCACCAGGAAACTGTCTTAGGGTAGTTGTTAATCCTGTTCTCACAAGATTTGAATTGACATAAAGTACATTTGCGTTTGCAATGGTGTTTATAGAAACATGATTCCAGCCACTAATAGTTGTATCGTAGACCAGGGGTGAAGGCATATAGCCTGCTTTGTGATGAAATACACTAATCCCTGAAGTTCCGATAGATATACCAGTTCCACCAGTATTAGAATTCTGACCATGGCTTGCAGTAATCGCATAACGCTGCCCGCTAGTACCTGTAGTCCCTGAATTAGCTTCAGCAGTAGTAGGTCTAGTCGCATTTGGCTTAGCCCACATCGAAAGGTTGAAGTTCGAAAATACACTTATAGTTGAACCATTAAATTGATAAATGGAATTAGTATAATCATCACTACCATCAAAATTAACTGAATTACCAAGTTTTCCTTGTCTGATTTCTGTTCCAGCCATATTCACCGATGTCATATGGTTAGATAAATAACTTGATTCCAATATTTCATTACTTGCATTGCTAGGCTCTTGATTCAAGTGCCAAACAGAAACATAACCATTACTCCAAACTTGTTGCGAACCATAAGTGCTATTTGCAGCAGGGAAACCAGCATTGGCATTACCGTAATAAACATAAAATGTCCCGTTACTAGTGCTTGTCAAAGACGGCGCTCTAAACCACAACTCACCATTGGTGGTAGCTGCAGAATAAGACACAAGCTCTAAAGGTACTCGAGTGACGCCATCACTTGTAGTGATGCGGATATCCGAACCGTCGGATTTGGCGCTAGTGAAAAAACTATTTGGGAAATTATTGAGATCTACATAGACCGGGAAATCTGTGACAGAACCGTTGACTTGGGCTTTGTTGATAGTCAGTGGGATTCTAAATGCCCAATCCGCAAGATGCTCTGGTCCTATTGGACTACCTACTTGCACAAAAGCACTTGCGTTGTTTTGGTTGTTGTACTCAGTCGCTACCCAGTTACGATTGCGCTCTTTATTGGATATTTTGATTTCATCTAATTGACCATTGAAAAAATTCGTGTCAGCTCGTCCTAAAAAATAGTTTCCGGTTCCACTTAAATCCGAAGGAGAGGTGTCCGAATTATTTAAAACGCCATCTTGATATAATCTCCGAGAATTAGTATTGGTATTATAAGTTGCATACGAATATCTCCATATATTTGTAGTTGTATAAGAGGCAACTGAGTTTAAATCATTTGCCCAAAATGAGAATGTGAAAAAATTAGTATCTCTATAACCAAGATGCAAATGCTGATTATTTGGACCACTTATATCTCTACCAATGAAATAGTGCCTAGCATTAATCGCTTGTCTTCTATCCCAAGCGCTAACACTAAAACTATTTCCATTCAATATAGTAGATATAGCTGATCCAATGTTGACATTATCATTAGTACCATCAAAAGTAATGCTAGTACCGATTCTACCGCCAGTAGTTGTAGACATATTTCCTCTTGGCGTACCATGATTGGCAAAGCTTGTACTATCAAGCACACTCGCCGTCCCATTAGTAACAGCATTCATGTGATAGACCGCCACAAAACCATTTGACCAGACTCGTTGCGAGCCTATAGAAGACGCGGCGTTTGGCATGGTGGCACCGTTATTGCCATAGTAAACAAAAAAGCTAGCATTACTGGCACTTGAAAGAGACGGTGCTCTAAACCACATCTCGCCATTGGTTGTTGCTTGAGATAAGGAGACAATTTCTGTAGGAAGCTGAGTGATTCCATCACTAGAGGTGACTCTGATATCCGCACCTGAGCCTTTGCAATTGGTGAAAAATGTATTAGGGAAATTATTGAGGTCAACATAGACCGGGAAATCCATCACAGACCCGTTTATCAGGGAGCGAGGGATGGTGATTTGGATGCGGTTGGACCAGTTTTGCGGTTCTTGGTTTTCAATTGTGCCTACTGTATAAAAAGTCGCTGGTGCGTTTTGGTTGTTGTATTCGGTGGTGATCCAGTTACGGTTGCGGGCTTTGGATGCTATGCGCACTTCATCAATACGACCTGCTAAAGGAGCGTTTGCACTTGTACGATTTGCAATCCTAAGATTTGTTGCGTATGGCGTAATAGCTCCAGTTTGAGAACCTGCAGGAGCAATTGTTTGAGTGTTATTGTTTAGATAAAAAGTCCATTGCGTATTGTCGTGAATGAAAACACTATATTGCCAGGTATTTGTAATTGCAGGTCCTAGTGAGCCGCCCCAATCCCAAGAACCAACTGCAGCTGTTTCGACGGCTGCCATTAAAGTAGCAGGTCTAAAAGCATATTCGTATGAATTCTCTTTGTTGATAATCATTTTATCCCCGCCAGTTACGTTTGTAGGATAAACCCAGGCAGTCATGGTAAGAAAATTTCCATTGATATTTGTGGAGGTGCCACAATTTAAGAAATCATCTGTCCCATCAAAATCTATAGAATTTCCTGATTTACCACTAAGTAGATCACTACCCGCTGTCATACCTCCAAAAGGTGTACAAGCTCTAGCAAAGCTGGTGCTATCAAGCACACTCGCAGTCCCGTTAGTAAGTGCATTCATGTGATAAACCGCCACAAAGCCATTTGACCAGACGTTTTGAGAACCAAAGGTGCTATTGGCTAGTGGCGCAGTCGCAGTTGTATTATTGAAATATATATAAAAAACTCCGTTGGTAGTTGAACTCAAAGATGGTGCTTTGAACCACAATTCACCGTCGTTAGCGGTGCGGTTGAGTGATACAACTTCTCGTGCTAGTTCTGTGACTTCGTCACTAGTAGTTACCCGCAAATCACTACCATTGATATTTGAGCCATCAAAAAATCCCGCCGGCAAATCAGAGAGCCTGACAAATACCGGAAAATCCGTAACAGTACCATTGATCTGTGCTTTGTTGATGGTGATTTTGATACGTTGGTTCCATCTGGTGTCGTACCAAGATGCTTTTGCTGAATTAAAGATACCTACGATAAATAATAAAAATACAAATAGCCCAATGTGATTGAGCTTTAACAAGGAATTACCCGTTAGTTTCTTTCCTTCTAAGGACGTCATTATTTCGCTTATGTTCCTGGATCTTTTTAGCCTTTTTATTGGCACTAATAATCTAGGTCATTTAACCAGGATACTAGGGCATTTGGTTTATGTCAAAGCAAAAAAGACATGGGCATGTCTTTTTTGCGCTCTAAGGTTTATGCAGGGTCTCAACTTGTCATCCTGAGGAGCCCTCGAAGAGGGCGACGTAAGGATCTCATATTGGCTTACTTGGTCTCTTTTAATCCCAAAAGAAATATTTTTTCTGATCTAAAGTCTATATAAACTACTAATGAAATTATTGTTGCCAAAAAAATTCCTAAACAACAAATTGCAGCGATGTCATTTGGATCATCTATAATCACCATGGTAATATCTCCTTTCTACCCTGATATAGCTATACCATATCATGAAAACTCCTAATTCAGCAATCACAACCGAAATTATTAAACCAGGAAGTGACTTCAAATCTCCCTCCTTGAGCCAGTCTAAGATTATGCTACCAAAAGGGATACACAAACTTAGCCCTAATTTTTTCTTTGATTGAATTTCTCATTCTTCGTTGAAAGCGCAAAATCGATACTTAATCGATTTTGCTCAGGGGTCAACTGGTCAGCAGACGGTTATAGCCACTCCGGGGTCGGTCCTTAAATCAGCCTTTTATTTATTTTTTGTTTATTTAGTCATTTTGAAAACTCACAACAACTGAAAAAACTTAAAACTGAAGTAAAATAATCCAAATGCTCTACGCTCTAGAAGTTTTATTGATGTTAGGCGGGATTTTGCTCGCCTGTGAATTATTCACCAACGCCGTTGAACACTTCGGCGAAAAGCTAAATCTCGGTCATGAGTTTACAGGCAGCATACTTGCAGCGGTTGGAACAGCTTTACCAGAGACAATTTTGCCTCTAGTTGCGATTTATCTAGCAGCGACTGGACTTGCCAGTGAGTCAGCCGGCAAAAGCGATATTGCCATAGGTGCCATTATTGGTGCACCTTTCATGCTCACCACTCTTGCAATGTTTTTGTTGGGGCTGAGTCTGGTAGTCAATTTCAAAAAACGTCAGGCGATTCTTGGACCCAAAGGTCAGGATGCAAAATTTTTGCAAATCGACAAAGAACACTTACTAAGAGATTTGAGATTTTTCATGAAGACCTTTGGGATTGCGATTTTTGCGACTTTGTTTTCTACAAGTTATATGACGCATATCATTGATAGCTTATGTGGACAAGTTTTCATCTATGAATTGATTTACAAAATCAGTGGGGCTATACCCAATGCTTGTATGGATGATTTATCTTTTGCCTTGAGAATAATTGCAGCTTTATCTCTTGTAATCGCTTATATTTTTTATCTCATGGAAAGCTACAAAGCCTCTAAGCAAGGCGCTCACGATGATGAGTATGATGATTTGCCGGAATTATTTATGTGCAAAATCAAAATCCCAAATACCATGACATCGGTTGTAATTCAGATGCTAATTGGTTTAGGGGGAATTATATTTTTTGCACATCACTTCGTTGATGCCATTCAGCATATTTCAACAATTATTGGAATCCCGGCTTTAGTACTGAGCTTGATCGTTTGCCCTATCGCAACTGAACTTCCTGAAAAATTCAACAGTTGGATGTGGTCTAGTCACGCCAAAGACTCACTTGCCATGGGTAATTTAAGCGGGGCTATGGTATTCCAGTCTGCAATACCTTGTTCTATCGGCGTTTTGATGACTCCTTGGACTCTTTCACCCTTGGTCATTGTGTGTGCCGCTCTGACAATGGCATCTGCGCTGATTTTGTATTTTTCTATTGGTCTAAAAAGCAAAGTAGATAAATATACTCTTTTAAGCTGTGGCTCTCTGTATTTTGTTTATTTGTTTTTGGTTTTTAGTGGGATTGTTCGGTAAACATCATCACAACTTAAACTGAAATCTATAAATCGCAGCAGGTCTAATATTCGCTTCCAAGAAATAAAACTTATTATTCGTAGCTTCAAGAATATCCATAGTAAAAATTCCTGGCATTATGATTTCGTTTTTGCTAGCGTATTGATCTATCAAATCCACGAACTCCATAACAATATCCTTGAGTCCCTGACTAGGCTCCAGCATAGAAAAACACTTGCCATTTAAATAAATCAATTTGTGTTCTTTTGCTATATCAATCGCTTCTTGCACCAAACAATCATCATAACGTCTGATTTTACTAATTAATTCATGCTCGATATCAAACTCTGATAATTTGATTTTTTTGGTATCTATATTTTCGGTTCCATGACGTGGTTTGATAATCAATTCGGGGAATTGATAAAGCTTATCAAGCTCATAACCATCTATATATGCGCCTTTCTTAAATAAAGAAATCGTATAAGGCTGCAAAATATCATTTGCCACCATCAAAACATAAAAAAGATATTTATCATCAAATATTTTTGCGATTTTGTTATAAGGATTGAGCTGGAAAATATTATTCTTGAGAGCCCAAGAAGAGATTTCTTGATGAGTGACAATTTCTTTATCCAAAGATAAATGAGTAGAATAAATCATCAATTGAGACTTATCAATCTGCAACAATTCATCCAGGTTTTTAAGCAAACAGGTTTTAACAGCTTTGAGTCCTAACTTAGTTTTGAGCTCATCAGCAGAACTAGCAAGCTTTTCTTCAGCAAGTTCGTGTACAAGATACAAAGTAGTCTCTTGCAAATCTCCCTTAAATTTTGCTTCTCGCCCTAGATTAAATTCTTCAATTTGAGCGACTTGTCTTTGCATAGTTTAATTGTAACAGCTCGACCACAAGCTGGTCATAGCTTATCCCCGCGCACTGAGCCTGAGCCGGCAAATCACTAGTATCAGTCATGCCAGGCAAAGTATTTATTTCCAAAATATATGGTTCATTAGTTTTGGCGTCTATTATAAAATCCACTCTAGACATAGTTTTGCAACCAGCAATTTTAAATGCATTAATCGCTATTTGATGGATTTTTTTGCTCAATTCAGCACTAATCGCTGCCGGCAAAACAAACTCAGTCATGCCTTTTGTGTATTTAGCTTCATAGTCATAAAATTCTTTTTTGGGTCTCAATTCTAACAATGGCAAAGACACTAGATTAGAATCACTATCAAAAAAACAAAAGTCAAGATTTTCTTTCACTAAAGTTCTATCGATGTCAACGATACTTGTAGTGAGCTCTACACCTCTAGTAAATTTTTCGACGAAATAATTTTTTTTGTCATGAGCATCAAGAGTTACAACAAAATCATTCAACTCTTGAACTGAATTAAATTTTTGCATACCAACGCTTGAGCCACCGATTTTAGGCTTGAACATCAGCTCTTCAAGAGAGTCTGGGATATCATCATCAAGCTCATAAGTTGGCAGCACTGGTAACTTATGGCTCGATAAAACTTCTTTAGTTCGTGTTTTGTTCATGCAAATAGCACTTGTTTCTACGTTAGAGCCGGTGTATGGGACCTTGAACAATTCCAAAAATCCCTGCACACAACCATCTTCACCATAGGTTCCGTGAGTCAATAAATATGCTTTGTCGATATTTCCGGAAGCTGCTTCTTTGGCTAGATGCACCAATGCAGCACCATCTTTGATATCAAACAGAAAAACATTGGTGAAACCTTCTCGTTCAAGGGCTTTGGCGACATTCGCACCAGAACGTAATGATACTTCTCTTTCGTCAGAGAAGCCACCACAGATTACATATATTGAAGATGATTTCATACAACAACTTTCATCCCTAATTTTTCCATCAACTCATGGTCTTTAGATGCGCCCTGTAACTCAGTAGTCAAGAGCTTATCACCGGTATGAATACTATTGGCTCCAGCAATAAAACACATCGCCTGCAATTCATCAGACATAGAAAGCCTGCCAGCTGAGAGTCTCACTCTTGCTTTTGGGATAAAAATACGAGTAGTCGCAACTGTTCTAACTAGATCAATATTATCGATTTCTTGATTAGCTTCAAAAGGAGTTCCCGCTATTGGCACCAAAACATTGATGGGCACTGAGCTTGGCTGAGGGTTCATTCCAGCTAGGGTAGCAATCATGCTCACTCTATCATCGACAGTTTCGCCCATACCCAAAATACCACCTGAACAGACATGAATCCCCGCTTGCTGGACTCTAGAAATAGTATCCAACCTATCCTGAAATGTTCTTGTAGAGATCACTTGAGGGTAATATTCTGATGAAGTATCAATATTATGATTATAACTATGCAAGCCTGCTGCTTTGAGTTTGATAGCTTGCTCT
>JAJTHA010000154.1 GCA_021299565.1 Candidatus Caenarcanales bacterium | reverse complement strand
TTCTCCGGAATTTTACCTACTAGAAATTTGCCAATTTGTACTGAAACGAGTGAAAGAAAAATACAAATCGTTAGACCAATATATTTATGACCAAATATGTCCAAATTTAAATCATCAGTTATTTGCATACCTTGTGAAAAATAAGTTATGAGTCTAGTGCTATCTATTAAAAGCAATATTAGAGCAGAATTGGCTAGATAAATATTTTTTGGAAGTTTAAACGCTGAAAGAAAAGCAGCCCTGATAGTTCCTCCCATGCCAAATATGCCAGCGATATATCCTGAAACAAGTCCGCTAATTATTTCATTTGTTTTAGTGATCCTCATTTTGAAATCAGGACTAAACCAAAGAAAAATAGAATAGGCACTTAGGAATGAACCAATAACTAAAACCAAAATATTTTTATCTAAATAACTGAAAGTCTTGGCACCAAAAAATGCAGCTAAAATCCCAGAGACCCCAAAATAGAGAATCAATCTTTTATCAAAGCCTGATTTGAACGCTAGTGTTCTAGCTAAAGCATTAAACCAATGAATAATTGTTACAAACAAAAGCGCTTCACTCAAAGGACAAAACATCATGACCACGGGTAGCATGATAGTTGATGTCCCAAAGCCAGTCACAGTGCCTAATACACTTGCAATAAGCACTAGTATATTTAGGCTCAAAAAATCCATCTGGATTATGCAGCCGCAGCGTTATTAATAAGCTCTTGCATTCTTGCTACGTTTTTACGTACAGATTCTGAAGATGCTTTTAATTCGGTTAATTCTTGAGCAGTTAGTTTCAGTTCAAGAATTTCTTCGATTCCGTTCACGCCTAATTTAGCTGGAACTCCAACGAACACGCCAGAAACACCATATTGACCACTTAGGTAACATGAACAAGGTAGAATTTGTTTTTTGTCATGCAAGATAGCATCAATCATTTCAACTGATGAAGAGGCAGGAGCATAAAACGCTGAGCCAGTTTGAAGTAGATTAACGATTTCAATCCCACCATTTTGAGTGCGTTTGATGATTTCCGCAACTTTTTCAGATGATAAAAGTTCAGGCAATGGAATTCCTGCAACCGTTGTATAGCGAGCAATAGGCACCATATCATCACCATGACCACCAAGTACACAAGGTTGTATGTTTCTAACTGAAACATCTAGAGCTTCAGCAATAAAAAATGCCATTCTTGAACTGTCAAGCACACCAGCCATACCAATGATTTTATTATTCGGAACACCTTTCGCTGAAAGGATTTGGTGAGTAAGTTGAGTCATTGCGTCAACTGGATTTGAAACAACTATAAAAATTGCATTTGGGGAATATTTGTAAGCTTCTTCAATGCAGGTGCTGACTATTTGAGCATTTTTTGCAAGAAGATCATCGCGTGACATTCCAGGTTTACGAGCCAAGCCCGCTGTCATCAGTACTACATCTGAGTCCTTTGACAAACTATAATCATCTCCACCAAAAATAGTTCTATCGTGAAGTTCAACAGGTCTTGCTTCCATCAGATCTAATGCTTTGCCGGCTGCAATGCCACCCATCACATCAAGCATCACCACATTTGCAATGTTTTTTTCTGCAAGTCTTTGAGCGGCTGTCGCTCCAACGTTTCCTGCGCCGATGACTGTTACTTTTGATTGTTTCATACTAATAAATTGTACCCAGTATTTGCAATTTTGACTAACCGGTCTTGCTATAATTGATATATGACAGCAACCAAAACAACTCTAGATCTCAGCAAAGCTCTCAAAAATTTAAAAACAGCACAACTTTATGAAGAAGCTCTGAAAAAGGGTGAAGCAGTTTTAAGTGATAGAGGAGCCCTTTGTACTTATACGGGTAAGCATACAGGAAGAGCATCGCAGGACAAGTTTATTGTTAAAGACGACTTTAGCAAAGATATTATCGATTGGGGCGAAGTAAATAAAGCAATTAGCCCAGAGGTTTATGCAGCAATAAGAGAAGAATTTATTGCATATTCAAACAAACAAGAGCAATTGTATGTTCAGGATTGTGTTGCTGGCGCAGATCCGTCAAATTCAATTAATGTAAGAGTCATTACCCAAAAAGCTTGGCATAGTTTGTTTATTCGCAATATGCTAGCTGCCGTTAATACCAAAGCCGCAGAACTTAGTTACGGACGAACAGCCCTTGATCAATACGTTCCAGAATATACAGTTATCGATATGGGTGACTATCAGGCGGATACTAAGAAATTTCCTGAACTGCATTCACCAACTTTTATTCTAGTTAATTTTTCCACAAAAGAAGTTTTAATTGCAGGAACTTTATACGCTGGTGAGATCAAAAAATCTGTTTTTAGTATTTTGAACTTCATTTATCCTCAAAAAGGAATTATGCCAATGCATTGCTCGGCTAACTCTAATCCTGAAGGTGAAGTAAGCATATTTTTTGGTTTGTCTGGTACCGGCAAAACCACATTGTCAGCCGATACCGAAAGATGGCTTATAGGAGATGATGAGCATGGTTGGTCTAGTGAAGGTGTTTTTAATTTTGAAAATGGTTGTTACGCAAAAACAGCAAAGCTAAATGAAAAAAGTGAACCGGAAATTTATCACGCTAGTGGGCGTTTTGGAGTAGTTATCGAAAATGTTTTCATGAACTCAGACAAAACATTGAACTATGATGATGTTTCAATTACAGAAAACGGAAGAGTCTCATATCCATTGGCTTTTATCCCTAATGCTAAATCAGATAGATTTGTCAGAAAAGCTCCTAAAAACATTATTATGCTAACTTGTGATGCTTTTGGTGTTTTGCCTGCCGTATCTAAATTAACTAGCGAAGATGCTAAGCAGCAATTTTTGCTTGGTTACACTGCGAGAATTGCCGGAACTGAAATTGGTGTCAAAGAACCTACCGCTGTTTTTAGTGCTTGCTTTGGAGCACCTTTTATGCCATTGAAATCAACTGTTTATGGGGATTTGCTGGCAAAGAAAATCTCAGAATCGAATGTTAATTGTTGGTTGGTTAATACCGGCTGGCAAGGTGGTGCTTATGGCACTGGTCAAAGAATGCCATTAGAACTTACCCGTAAAATCATTCATGGTATTAATAGTGGTGAGCTTGCAAAGGAATCGACTAGTAAGCATTCGATATTTGGTTTTGAAATTCCAAATAGTATCGCGATGCCTGAAACTTTTTGGGCTGATAAGGAAGCTTATTCTAAAACAGCACTGAAATTATCAGAAATGTTCAAAGAAAAGATCAAGCTTCATGGTTAGTCAAATACAAGCACCCATTATTATTATTGGCGCGCCAAGATCCGGTACAACTCTTTTGTTTACTATACTAGGTTCTCATCCCGAGCTTTTTTCGCTCTATGAAGAAAGTAGATTTATTTTTAGAGATTTTTATTTGAGACAAGAAAAGCAAAAAAATATTTATCCAGATGATGCTTTATTGGAAATCTCTTCTGAAGAAATCGAAATGATAAGAAATGATTTTCATAAAACCAGTTTTAGATCTAGCTTTTTGGGCAAGGCTTATAACAAAGTGTTTCGTAAGCATTTGAGACCAATAGCAGATCTATTCTATGAATTTAATGCTTTATTCAAAAATCTTTTTCACCCAAGTTATAGACTACTAGAAAAAACGCCAAGAAATTGTTTTAAAATACCGGTGATAAAGCAGTTATTTCCAGATGCTTATTTCGTCTATATTACTAGAGATCCCAGATCAAACATAAGCTCTTTGATAGAAGGCTGGCGTAATCGCCCTCAGGGATTGCAATATAAGCGTAGTCCTGAGCTTGGTCGAAAAATTAATTTCAGCAATTTTGATGCAGTTAATTGGCGTTTTGTTTTGCCGCCGGGTTGGGAAAATTACGCAGATAAATCTTTAGAGGAGCTTTGTGCTTATCAATGGCTGAAATCAAATGAATATGCTCTCAATGATTTGCCGAAAGATAGAACAATTACTATACGCTATGAAGATTTATGCAGCGATCCTTTAGCCGTCACGACTAAAATTTGTGAGTTTACTAAATTAAGTCTCAACAAAAAATTAATTCAACTAGCTACAAAACCCCCAGAAGTTAATTACCTAGATTCAAAGCCTCAAAAAGACAAATGGCTAAAAAATAAAGATGCCATAGATAAAATCATGCCCATGGTGAAAGAGCTTATGGATAAATTAGGCTATAGCAAGTAAAAATACTTCGTAAATTTCCCCGTCTACGATAATGGTTCTTGGTGCGCCTTTTTTGTTACGTCTTTTACGATCAACTATTTGAGAAGTTTTGCCACGTAATTTTTGGGCAACTTGATTGCTGATCAAAGCTGTTCTTTCTGTGCCAGCTTTTTGTTTTTCTAATGAAAATTCTTTGCCTTGCGATTCAGCTTGATTACCAGCTGTTCCTTGTCCTTGCCCGGTGCCTTGCCCGCCTGTTCTAATATTTGAAATTCCGCCTAGTGACATACCGAATTATGACTTCTATTGGTTAAGCTTTGGTTAACTCTTTGAATATTGCCGTAATATTAGCTAAAGCGCCTCTTGTTCTAATTATGCAGCCACGGTCTGATGGCACATTGTTATTAGATGTTGAATAGCCTCGGAAATACCTTGCTCAAGTTCTGAGATTCTTGAATTGCTATGCATATAAGCTGGGGTAGAAATTATTTTATTAGCTTCATCTGCCACAAAACTAGTTGTTAAGCAGCTTTTTGATTTTACTCCGATGTCGGTTAGGTTTTGGTTAGCAGAATCTTCAGTGCCTAAAGTAAGGGTAATATTGGGATTGATTTTTGCAAGGCTTAGTGCAATTATTGCCGGCGCAATGCAAATAGCTGCTATCGGTTTTTTACTATTGTATGCTTCTTCGATGATTCTTGAAACTTCACCGTTGACTTTTGCTTCTATGCCATCAAAAGCAAATGTACAAAGGTTTTTAGCAGCTCCAAAGCCTCCCGGTATAACCAAGGCATCATAATCTTTCATTGATACATTAGCAAGATCAAGTATTTTACCTCTAGATATTCTCGCTGATTCGATTAGAACATTTCTCTCTTGATTGATTTCAGAGTTATCTATAAAATTTAGTACGTGAGCTTGTTTGATATTGGGTGCAGCGCATTGATAAGTAGCCCCAGCTTTGTCGATCGCAAGCAGAGCCAGAACAGATTCGTGTATCTCTGATCCATCTTTAGCGCCGCAACCAGCAAGAATGACTAAAATTTTCTTTGACATATAATAAATTATAGCGTGTTAGATACTTTTCAAATTCAATTAATTACTAGTTTTTTTGTTGGTGGGGCTATAGTAGCTGCTCAATCCCTTGTAGCAGAGAAATGTACAAGAGATATAGCAGGGCTAGTAGTGTCTATGCCATCAACAATAGTCGTTAATTTGTTCTTTCTTTATCAAGTAATGCCTCAAGTGGAATTCGCCAAAATCCTTCATGTGATTCCAGCCCCACTTGGAGCTTCTTTTTTGTTTATTACTGTTTATTTTTTGTTGTTCAGGTTTTACGAAAATTTTTTTGGAGGCAAATATAAATTATTAGGAATTATCTCTTGTATTTTGATTTCTATTTTGACCTG
>JAJTHA010000017.1 GCA_021299565.1 Candidatus Caenarcanales bacterium | reverse complement strand
CTAGTATAGCCTTTGCCTTATTGTCGTTATCACCTGAAAGTCGAAGCTGTGAGATGCTGTTATTATGCTCCTCAAGAAGACTTGCTACAAGGCGATCTGTGATAGTTGATTCATTTGATTTTATTTTAGCGATCTTTATTGCAGCATTAGTTTCTGTCTCAGCAGTTTTCCCTGAATTAGACGGAGCATTATTAGTGCTCGCTTTCATTTCTTTCAAGAAAGCTTCCATTTCATTATCTTGTGGTTCAGCTTTAAATTCGTTAATTTTAGAATTAGGAATGATGTATTTTTTCAGTATTGGCTCTACATCAGCTTTTGATAAGTTCAAGTGCTTTGCAACAGCTTGTGAGTATGCTTGGTGATAGTCTATAGCCACTAAATCACTATCAGGAGCTGTTTCTAGTAGAGAGCGTACTGGTTTGAAAGCAGCTTCGATTTGTTTGAGTTTATCAATATCTTTAGAAGCGTGAACTTTATCAAGTCCATAATAACCAGCTAGGTGAGTAACAAGATCTGATTTATCTTCTCCTTGTAAACCTAGAGCTTCTTTTAGAGTGCTTCTCATTTGAACAATATGTTTATTATTAGTGTCATTACCTTCATCGATATCATCATTACCATAACCCAATTCACTTACGAAGATAGGCAGCATTTTGTTGAGATTTTGGCGAACTTTCTCAGGATTAGTTTTGAATAGATTATCTAGTGACCTAAAATAGTTGCGAGTATAAGCAAGAAATCCTCTCTGCACTTGTGGGTTATGAGCTGAGTCATGTTCAGCTAAGTAATCATACTCGATGCCTAGATTGTGTCCATAGTATTTTATTGCATCTCTTAAAAATTGTTCGTCGTGAAATTCTACATTTGCTTGGTCTTTTGTCGCAAGGCTATTAAAAATTGTTTTTCTTTGTCCTGGTTGAAGCATTCTTTCAACAATTCCCACATACTCATCTTCACCATCACCAAAGTAAGATTTATCAACTTTGTGTTGTTGTAGAACTTCAACTAGAAATTCACCTGAGTCTCCTATCGAAAATCTGGTTCCACTTCCGACTAAAGTTCCAGACCATAAAAAAGAATCATTAGCATCATCAGTCTCAGCAACGATAAATTCTTTATCGTTTGGACTATAAACGTATTGATGATCATTAGCGTGAACATAGCTAGTTATTGGATAAGTTAGTTTGTCTTTTTGCGCATCCGTAGAAGGTAAATGGTTTCTGACGAAAGTATCTTTAGCCTGCATCATTCGATCAAAAACTGGAGCATCATGTGTCCAATGTCCTTCTATATAAGCAAGACCTACAGTACTTTTTTTATCTCCGGGTATTTTGATTTGTCTATTAACCTTGTAGTCATGATTAGTGATTACTTTTTGGATTGATTCTAATTTTGGTCCATCTGCCATAACTATAAAACGTAAAGGTTAAGAACTTTTTGACAAGATAATTCAAAATAAAAAGGCTTGTAAACGAATCTACAAGCCTTTTTATTTTGTTGTTGTTGTCGGGAAATTTAGAAAACTTTTCTACGCACTTTTTGCTAGTTCAATAGCACCCTTGTCTCTTAATGATGCAACGGAAACATCTAGTTTGAGAATCTGGTTTTCACCACGTAATTTATACATAAATTCTCTAGCTGCTATTTTACGAGCCACTTCTTGCATCCACTTAGCTTGATTTTGTCTTGCTTCAACAGCGGCTGTATCTGCATCGATATTTGCTGTTACTGATCTTAAACCTGAACGTAAACCACCTATAATTTCTGACATAATCTACTCCTATGCTTTAGCTAAGCTAAGTCCTTGTGATAATAAATCCTTCTCTGTTTTGATACCTGCTGCCCAGTTTTGAGCACTTAATTGCTCTTGCATATTTTGCAGAGTGATTTGCTCAGCTCTTTGTGCGATTTGGTTCATTTGGCTTTGTTTACTTGCTGCATTATTAATTACAGACAGCGTTTGAGTATCCAAATTACCTCTTACTCCGGTTAAACCGGATCTAACTATATTTATTCCTGACATACAACAAATTCCTTTTTATTTAGCTTAAGCCTGCAAGTAGATCTGCATGATCTGTTTTGCTTGGGTTATAAGTTTACCGTTGATACTATGAGCCGCTTGGTTGGCCATTAGTGATGTACTAAAATCAGCCATATCTTCAGAAAAACCATTCATAACAGCTGCTTGACCCGCTTGAGCCGCCATCACATCTTGAGTTTGTTTATCAAGTCCGCCTTTTGCACCATCTGGGGCTTTGATTCCGTCTCTGAATGCCTTTAGTCCTGCATTATTATTGATTGCCATTTTTTCCTTCCTTGCTTGAATATATATAGTGTCAAGCACACTTTATTTGATAACAACATCATTAAGGAAGATTAGAAAGTTTTAATTTATGCCATGTTTAGGTATTTCATACCTGCTTGAAAATCAGCTTCAATATTTTTTGCATCCATTTGAGCATCAGTCACTTGTGCGAATTGCTGGATTTTGAGTGCTTTTGCTGCATCATCTAGAGTTTGACCGAGTATTGGTAATGAATTAGGGTCAGCGAATTGTGCAATTTGTTGCAGTACAGTATTCATTCTCTGGTTAAATAAACCATTGAAGCTCTGATTGTTTGCCCCAGCTCTAGTGTTGTTCATGCCATTTCTTGCATATAT
>JAJTHA010000166.1 GCA_021299565.1 Candidatus Caenarcanales bacterium | reverse complement strand
TTATTACCTAATATTTTAACTAATTACTAGTGTCTAGTATATGGGGTACACTACAACCCGACCCCGAAGTCCGGGCTTTGGTTTGATAGCTGAATCGTAAAACTTTAAACCAACAAACTTTTTAAAAATTCCGGGGCAAGGTCCGCACCATTAGGCCATCTGATAGTTGAAATAGTCGGGTCAAAGGTGAGTTTGGCAAATAACTCCAGGTCTTTGAGAGGTGTAAACATTGGACCATCTAAATGATCTCCTAGATCAACAATCCCTTGTTCACCATCATTGAACTGTAGCCATATTTTGTATGCATCTAAATATTCTGCTTGAGTAATGTGAAGCATTGTACAAGACCTCTATTCAAGTGATTCTATCATTTGTAGCGCCTCACCTCTTGAAGCTCTTAGCCAATTAGCGAGTAATTCTTCTCTATGTAAATCTAACCATTCAATAACCAAACGCTTTGCCCTGGGCGGAAATTTACCATCTAAAATTGCTCCATCCAAAGCAACAGCTATCTCGTAATCAGCGTACCTAGCATGAAAATGTGGGGGATTATGGTCTTTCCAATACATCAAGATGACTATTCCTAAAAATCGCGCAATTTCTGGCATTCGATTAAATTAGCAATTAGTATCTATGAAAGTAAGGGGTCAACTGGTCATCAACTGGTTAAGATAGCAAAAACGTGACATGCGTCACGTTTTTGCGCTCTATGCTTTATGCATAAATCTAGACGTAAATATAAAAGTAGGTTTTTGGACGCGACCCTGATATTCCGACAAGTCGGGCGTCAATATTGCTTAAGCGCTTAACAGTGCTTGGATTAAGAAAATATCATCAAAATATCGTTAAAGTTTTAGATAATGCTGGTATATATCATCTATATCAAATAACTTAGATAATAGTGACTAGTTAAGAGATTATACATATAGCGGTTTCAAAGATTCGGGGGGATTGAGAATGAAAAAATTATTGGGTATTGGATTGGTAGCGGTTTTGGGATCGGGTGCGGTGAGTGCTGCGACAAAATCAGCAAATTGTGTGAAGTTATTTAATGAAGAAGCTGGTGTCAAAGCTGTGATTTGTGGTGATCAACTGGATACTAGATATGCTAGTCGTGCACTAAAAGCTTTGATGGCTGATGAAAATCTTTATGTGAGTGAGGATGATGGTGGGGATTTAGGGGTGATGGGTATTACTACGCCGTCTCTTAAGAAACCAGTTCGTGGGGGTAATTCTACCGGCGGTGGAACAACGACTCCGACTCTTCCAACTGTTGAACCAGGTGGTGGTACTATTCCAGTCAGCTTTCCTCCAAAGACTAATCCTAATGATCCTAATAGTGGTGGATCAGGGGGATTTTAAACTATTTAATTACCAATGAGTCTAAGATAATTAAAGGCGTGAATAATGTTTAAAATTCACGCCTTTTTTATAATTCAAATGAGAAATAATTTCAAGCGACGGTATCTTTATCTGTCTTTCGGGGAGGCGGCGGGTAAAACTTTCTAAATAACTTATTTGTAATTGATAGTAATCTTGTACTAATTGCCTCATTAAAAGATTCATCTAAATAAAGACAATCTGCTTCTTGAGATTCTGGTCTCATATATTTCTGACCCAAGCTTATATCATCTTTGGTTATTAATGATAACTCCTCACCTTTTACTACTTTAATAAAATTACTAGCAACAATATTCGCAGATTGTGCATTAGCATTCAAAAAGCGCACTGAGGATTTTCTTACAAAATTTAGAGCCTCCAATTTTTTTGTAGCTAGCTCTTCATCAGTATCGTCGTTTGGATTTCCCAGATTTTTTGCATATAAGGAAAATGCTTTATCTATACATTCTGGATCTTTAGAATCAACATACCCGCCCATTAATTGGTAAATTGCAAAATTTCTACGAAAAGCTTCTTGATAAGCGCTAACAAAATCTACATCGTCAAACATATCATCCATTTCACCAGGAATTCTTGTTCTATTGAAAACAATATTTGCCGTTTGTGGCTCAACGATAAACCTTAACATGCCGTCTTTGCCGATAACCGGATACAAAGGAGCAACCCATTTAGTATTTTGTAAAAGTGGAGGAAGAGAATTTTGAAAATACTCTTTAGCTTTATTTAACTCATCATCAGTAGGATCAAGATTAGCTAAAAGTAGTGCCTTTTTTAAATTTTCATCGTTAAAAGTAATTAAAGTATCTAAATGATATTTATCTTTTTCACCCTCGTTTTTTACTCTAACAAGATTTGTTCTCGCTAAAGGTCCTGCAACAATTATTGATTTATTTGGTAAATCTAACGGTGCTACACAGGAGTCATCTAGTCCAAAAGAACTTCTGACTTTCTCTTTAAATTCTTGATCAACTTTTGAATAAGAGTTAATGAAGTTTGAAATATCGAGTAGAAGCTCTTCTGGGTATTTAACTAATTTATTTGGATCGTTTAAAGCGTCCATTGAAATTTCAAACGGCGCATCAAGGAAAGCCTCACGATTTGCAATTCTTGCATTTTCTTCAGCGATTCTTTTTGCTTCATAATGATCATTAATTTGATCCACACCATAAAGAGTTGCCAAAATAGCTGCTGCTGTAGCGGCTATTCCACCCATTAAAAACGCTCTTCTATCAATTAGACCTTTTTCTTTAAATACATTTGCAAAAGCTGTCGCTATATCCTTATCAGTTGGCTCAAAAATTGCTAATTGCTGTAATTTTTCTACTGCCTCTGCCTGATATTTTTGACATTGATCTGAGTAATTGCCTTTCCTCATTCTTTTTACAAAACCCGCTACGTTTACTTCAAGATTAGTTTCTGTAATCATTCGATCATAAATTGATTGAGCTTGTTCTTTGTTTAGTTGTGGTATTCCATCAAATGCTTTAATAACTTCTTGCTTGAAATTAGCAAATTTTGGTTTGTTTGTTGCTTGAGAGTTATGTTCGATATCAATCAACATTTTTTCAAAGTCTTTTGCCAACAATAGTTCGGAGAATTTGTTCTTCACCTCATCAAGTTTTGGCTGATAATTACCACTTAGTCTAAAATGTGAAACAACCTCTTCTTGCAAGAGTGGATATTCCAATGATTCTGCTTTTGTTCTATCTGTCGAAGTCACAAAATCATTAATTGCCGATTTAAGACCAATTGTTTTTTGAATCAATTCTTTATAGCTAAGTTTGAACTCTCTTAAATCAGCATCTGGCAATTGTATGCCTGGTTCAGTTTGAAAAAAACTTGTACTTGAAACAAACCCCAAATTATCATCATTGTGACCAAGCAACTTGACTAAAGATCTGGTCCGGAAAACATCAAGAGTCTTTAAATCAGGCGTAATAGAATCTAAAGGATCAAGAATATTTCCAACTGCATCCTCTGGATGCAATAGATAAAATTTCAAAACAGCCAATGCTTTTCCTATATTTTTGTTTTTAGTAAATAATTTTGACAAAAGATCATGTGTATTAAATGATTCACCGGCTTTGTTCTGAAAGGGACATCCCAATTGTGGTCTTGAAAGTAGAGGAGAGTCGAAATCTCGAATCATTCCTAATACACTTGTCAAATTTTCTCTCACTAAGTCAAGCTCTGGATTTTGAGCTTCTGAGTCACTAGAATCCTCTATTAAATAAGTTCCTGTGTTGAGTTCGGAATTAAATTTTTCAATGATTGGCTTGCTATCCTCTGAGATCAAATCATTGACACTTTCTTTTAAATCGCATGGATTAATTTCAAACTGTTGCAAAATACCTCTTAATACGACAGGTAATTTATTCTCTCTTCTTGATGCACGAAGCAAAATATCACTAATGCTTTCGCCAGCTGCGACATGAACGGTTTTTGGCTGAGCATCTAGTTCTCTTGAAAGTAATTCTATTTTCTGATTTGCTATTGCATTTAGAATTGGCTCTCTAATCATTGAGAGTCTAATTTTTTCTAACTTTTCAACGGTATTTGCTTTCGATGGATCATATGACAATAAGACAATAGCTTTTGAAAGCGCGTTGGGTGCTAAATTTAAATCTTGATAGCGTTTTACGGCTTCTGAATAATCCAAATTTTCTTTTTGTTCAAGATCCTTGATAAAATCAAAAATTTGAGGATCTACTTGAGGCTCGACAGGTTTGTTGATATCTCGTTTTACTTTGTCTTGGTCATTTGGTTCTTGTGGTTCTGGACTAGCTTGAGAGGGAATATAAACTGGTAGACGTGAAACTTGATCATTAACTATCGCTGCCGTCGTCGCAGGATTTTGAACTGAAGCCATTAGAGCATTGGCTTTTGGATCGTTATTGGTTCTACCTAATAAACGATTCCAAAAAGGTATTCTTGGGTTTAAAGCGCCTGACGACATTAATAGAAATCCTAACACATCTTTACATAATACGCAAGTGGTATCGGGGCCGCGTCCGGACAAAATGGACAAAATCGCAAAAAATCTTGCCCTAGTTATTTTTTGGTGCTCTCAATATCAAATCCCCTTAACCTTTTGCCTTATATACTAGGTTAAATAACATTTTAAATCACAGCATTAGCGCTGCGACTGGTTCAGCAAAGGCGAGCCATAAATGTTACAATAAGGTTAAGAGGAATTGATTGATGAGAATAAGTGAAACGCTAGCTAATGCCTATGAATCAGTAAAAAGAAATGGCCAAAAAGCTTTAACAGTAGGTGCTCTAGCAACAGCAAGTGCTCTTAATCCATCAGCAGATGCATTCTCTCAAGAACCCTCTACAACAATTCAATCAGAAGCAAGCAGAGCAAAAGTAGTTTTGTTAACTGCTAATAATAATTCACCTAGTCCTAGACCTGTGGATTTGGTTACTTTTGATGATGGGGAAAGTGATCCAAAACGTGGTGCAATTGATGGCAAACCATTATCAATAACAGATTTATCAAAGAAGGCATCCATAATAGGAGCTGATAGAAGCACCGTTGAGAAGAACTTATTGGCTTTTGATAAAACCGCAGAAAGAGAAGGATTTGTTGAACATATTTTATACTCAGTGCAAAAAGGATTTCTTACAGAGAATCAAGCAGAAAAGCTTTTAACAATGACCGATGTACCTGTTGCATCAAAGCTTATGAGCACTATTAAGAATAGATATGAAGCTGAGATAAGCAAACAAAGAGAACTTGAAGGATTAACAAAAGAAGGTAAACTTAGCCCTGAAGGTAAACAAAAAGCAATAAAAGATACTGCAAAGTATGTAGATGGTTTATTTGAAG
>JAJTHA010000159.1 GCA_021299565.1 Candidatus Caenarcanales bacterium | reverse complement strand
TGTAGCTTGCCTAGATCATCAACATCTTCAGGGCTCTTAACTATATAAGGTATCATACTTGGGTACGAGGGTCAAGCGTTTCTTGAATTAAGTTTTGTTAATTTACCTACTGCTATTCTTTAATAAACCTCAATAGGAATAAAGTGCCAAAAACAAACAAATATCCCCACAAATCCTCCGACTTTGAGCTTCTCAAAAAATTTCATCTAGGTAAATTAAGCATAGAAGAAGCCCAAAACCCTTTAATCAAACAACTCCCAGAAATCAGCCACTCATACGGCTTTAGCAATAAGACCGAAAAGCAACTTTTTAAATTACTAAAAAATACTTTCCCTCACTTGAAAATCAGACACAATGTTTTTGTTTTGGGATTTGAATGTGATATTTTACTAACAGAGCAGAAAATCAATATCGAATGGGACCTACATCCTAGTCACCAAGAGCCACATAAAGTCCTCTACCAAAAACAACGAGACGAATTTTTGAGATCAAAAGGTTTTGAAGTGATTAGGGAAACAACGCTAAATTTTGAAGAATTAGGCATTAAAATACTCAGATAGTGATATTATGTTTAGCCAATGGGCACAGTTTCCAATCGATTAATTCTAGATAATGGTCGTTACCGAGTGTCAAAAGATACTCTTATTGAAGCATCGGCCGAAATAAACAACAAAAATCCAAACACTACAGTAGAAGCTTCTACAACAACAAAATCAAGTAATGGCTTCCTGAATTATGGAAGAGTACTATCTTCGAGAACTCAAGAAAAACAAAAAACAGATACTGCATTTCTGGAAAGGCAAAATTTAGCAAGGTCATGCTTGTTTTTGGATTTCTCCAAATACCTTATTCACAGACTCTCTAGAAATGGCGTGATCGAAACAATTCCAATAAAAGCAATTATTCAACCAGGGAAAGAAAGTGATTTTGATTCACAAGGAAGAAGAAAAATCACTGATCATCAATATGAAATTAACGCACTTTTGCCAAATGAATTTGTGTCGGCAGAAGATCAAATTCTAGACACTGATTCTGCAATTGAACAAATCCTAAATGGCACACATGGCACAGATTTAGTCATCAAGCCTGAAACAGGTGCCTTTGGTGATGGTTTAATGAAGCTAAACTTTATTGATTCCACAATTGAGCTAATAATAGTAAATCCAAAAATTAAAGAAGAACACTACGATATCAACTCAAGAATTCTAGAATATTGCAAAACAAAAAATATAGGTACTATTGATGAACAAATTGGTTCAATCAAAATCACTATCCCAGCAGCTCACAAGAACCAAACTAAAAATTTATTGAAAGATCTGCTTAATATATCAACTCGTGGAAGAGTTAAGGCAGGAATGCTATTTTTTGATGCTAATAATTCCAAACAAATACAAAGCACTCTTTTGGAGCCAAAGCATGATCTTATCAAAGACACTAATGGTAATGCTTTGGAAGCAAGATATTCATTAAGGGTTAATGGACATGGAGAAGCTCTTATGCAAGCTGGTCTACATGAGGGAAGCACATTGACTTGCGAGTCATTTATGAAACGAGGACGGTCGGGTGAATTTGTTAATAGCGGCGAACTTATTGCGACGGATCATGAAACATTAGACCCATTATTAAAAGTTTTAGAAACTCCAGAGGGCGAAGAGAATGATTTCAAACAATGTTTTGAGTTGCTTCTAAAATCTCAAGCTGAAATCATTTATCAAGAAGCATTAAAACAGGGGTTGGTAAAACGCGGAGAAGGAATGACGTTAGTATTGGATATCGCTTGGCGCAAAGATGATTTCATCACTGTCCCAAAAGCAAGCGGCAACGGCACGATACAAATACCTAGACCTGTACAGATAGAAGCTCTCATAGATACTCATTTACGGAATCGTTTGAGCTATCGTTTGATAAAAGAACTAAAATCAACAGTTGGACAATCAAAAATCCTACATCGCAAAATAGCAACTGGTGGCCCTATCAAAATGATAGAGCAAGTCGCGAGCATAAATAATTTCAAACCTGATGCATTTAATCCTGATGGCTGGAAGCTAATAACTGAAGAAGGTCCATGGGGAAGTCAAGATGAATATATTTACAATGATCAATTGCCTCAAGAAATATTAGAAGATAGTTCTGCAGAATTAACAGAAGATTTCGCAAAATCTTTTATAGAAGGGAAATATTCTAGCGAACTTGTATTGAAACCAGATCAAGCTGCATGGGGAGACGGTCAGATACGTCTCAAAAGAGATGCTGATAAAATAATTATCAAAATCGTAGATATCGATGCCGGTTCAAACGCCTCTCCTTTTGCTCAAAGACATACTGGAGCAATTTTCACAGCAGAAGGCTTGGATCTTTCAAAGATCGAGAGTAATGATGGTTGCCAAAGTTTTGAAATTTCTTTGAATGATAGTAATGCTGCTAGCAAATTAGCTTCAATCATAAATAGTTCATTGACTAGATCATATGATCGCTATGAGAATAATGGCATTTGGGGTGCTCTAGAATATGGCAGACCAGATTACACTCAAAAGAAAATAACACAAATGACTGATACAGGTTTAGTTGAGAGGAAGGCAAACCTCCTCAAGATCAAGGGTGCAGTAATTGAAGGCAGATATTTCAGCACAGGTCGACAATTGATTCGTGGACCTGTAGATGTCATTCCAGGTCAGACTGTACAACATCCACCATTTATGAAAGTTGGTAGCGGTCCTGAAGTAGTTAATAGAGGTTCAATAGGTCCCTCTTGGCCAAATATGCACGATGAAATGATACAAGAACTTGGTCTGGATATCTCCTCGGAAGAATACAACAATTACATTGGAACTTTGGTAAATCAAGAAGCAAATCATATTATTCAAAAACTCGATGAAAGCAATCTGCTTAACTATGTAGAAGCGAGAGGCTTATCCATAGATATTGCTTGGGATGAACACGAGAAAGTTGCTTATACGAAAGCGAATGGTCAAGTTGTGCAATTACCAAAACCACTTTTAATTGAGTGGAATTTTATTTAAAAACCTCTCAATAAAACAGCAGCCGCGACTCTCTCTAAAGCGATGAGATAAGCTGCTTGCCTATTACCAATTTTATGTTTTTCAGCGGTGTTAACCACTTCCCAGAAAGCCTTAACCATACGCTTTTCAAGCTCTTCTCGCACTTTTTCGTATTCCCAATAATATTGCTGCAAGTTTTGTGTCCATTCGAAATAGCTCACAATGACACCACCAGCATTTGCCAAAATACTTGGCACGATAAAAATACCTTTTTTATAAAGCACTTCATTGCCTTCAGGTGTAGTTGGACTATTAGCCGCTTCAATGATAATTTTCGCTTCTGTTTTTTCCGCAACTTCTTTGGTGACAGCGCCCGATAAAGCAGCTGGAATCAAAACATCACATTTACAAGTTAGCAAAGCATCTCTGTCTATCTCTGTAGCTCCTGGGAATCCAAAGAAATATTCTTTGTGATCATCTTCATATTTTTTAGCAGCTATAACATCGATACCATCAGGGTTATATAGGGCACCTGTTGCATTACTGATGCCAACTATTTTGCAGCCTAGTTCTTGAGAAATAATTTTGGCAGCGTAGTAACCTACATTTCCAAATCCTTGAACAGCTACGGTTAAAGTTTTAGGATCAATTGATTTATGTTTGCAATATTCGCGCAACATGACATAAACACCCCTACCAGTAGCTTCTAGTCTTCCCGGACTTCCTCCAAGTTCAACTGGCTTACCGGTGACTACAGCCAAGGGCGAAATATTCACATTTGATTTTGCGTATTCATCAAATATCCAAGACATCACTTGTGGATTGGTGTTGACATCAGGCGCCGGGATATCTACGTGTGGTCCGATATTGTTGCCTAGATGCGAGACCATCGCTTTGGTCAGACGTCTTAATTCATGCACAGAAAGTTTTTTGGGATCTATAGCAACACCACCCTTGGCACCGCCAAAAGGAATATCGACTAGTGCTGTTTTCCAAGTCATTAAATTGGCCATTTTGCGAGTTTCAGCGAGATCAACTCCTTGGTGATAACGAATTCCACCTTTGAATGGTCCTCTTGCATTATTGTGTTGAACTCTGTATGCTTTCACGGGCAATAAACTACCGTCATCTCTTCTCAAAGGAAGCTCCATGATAATTTCTCTTTTACAAGTATTGAGATAAGAAAGAAGCACATTATCAATTTTGTCATTTGAGTGAAGTGATTGTTTCATGTTTAACGCAAAACAAGATTGCGCATCGTAACAAGTTTTACCATCGAGTGTATTTGCTGGATATCCAGAAGCGTTAAGTTCTAATTTTTCACTTAAAGCATCTAGGTCTTTATCTATATTTGAGCTCATTTAATTTCTCCTTAAATTTACGTCGTTGTAAATTTATATACGTTGATTTTAACATACATTCGGCAACGTAGTGTCATTGCGAGCGTAGCGAAGCAATCTCATATGGCATTACCGAATGAGATCGCCACGATTTGCTTAGCAAATCTCGCGATGACAATAGTGACAAAAACATTATGCAAACTTGATAATATATCCTAAGATGCAGCAACGTCTCAGCCAATATCTAAAAGCATTATACCCAGATTTAAGTAGTCGCATTCTCAAACGTGCTTTAGAACAGGGTGCTTGCCTAATTAACGGCAAAATCGAACGTTACGGCTCACGCATGATTGATACCAGAAAAGACAAAATAAATTTCACTGTAGTCAAACCAAAAAGCATCGACAGACTAACTATCAAAAAAGAAAAAATTCTTTTTGAAGATGATTTTTTGATTGCGTATGATAAAGAAGCTGGTCATTCGGCTCTAGCCACAGAAGGCAAAAATGCTAACTTGCATGAAGAATTAAAGAAATTCCTAAAAATCAAATTCCTACAACCGGCTCACAGACTAGACAAGAATACTAGTGGCATTATGCTATTTGCAAAAGACGGTGACACTCTTCAAAAACTTTCTGATTTATTTGCAGAAAAAAAAATCAATAAAGAATACCAAGCAATAATAGATGGCAAATGGTCGCATTCCAAAAAAGGTGTGATCGATACTTTTGTTGAGCTTGAATATAAGCGTGGATCCACGCAGAAATGGAAAGTCTCAACAAATCCACACCACAAACAAGCGATCACAAATTATGAACTGATTAAAGAATTTGATAACTATTCTCTATTGAAACTAGAACCATTAACAGGCAGAACCCATCAATTAAGGATTCATATGGCTCATATGAAGCATCCAATACTTGGAGATACCGTGTATGCAAAAAGCTTTAGAAGTAAAGCCATTTTGGCAAGGCACTTACTTCATGCTCATTTGATCAAATTCATGCATCCACAAACAAGTCAAAATTTGACCATTAAGGCTCCTTTACCTGAAGATATGAAAAAACTTTTAGGCTAGGCTATTTAGTCTAGGTGTAAATATCCCGATAAACATAAGTGGGATGAAGTTGGGACTTAAAAGAGGGTTAATATTGGCGTTGTCGCTTTGCATTTTGCATTGCGCAAATGCTCAAGTTTTTCATCTTAAAGCAACAAGCTTAATTACCAAACGCAATCTTGTCGGGAGATGGAAGGTAGTCTCAAGAGTTATATGGTCGGATTGCCCTTACGTTGAAGAAGGCATAGAATCCGAATCAACAATAAATATTTCTGATATTAATGGCAGTTTGTTTCCAAGCTGGAGAACAGCTGAGTGGAAACTCGTTAGAAACAAAGTTATAGAATTCAATTCTGATGAGACTTTGTATTGGGAAAGAGAAAGCAAACTAAATGACGAAAATGGGAAATATTGGTTTGTTAGATCTATAAATCAATTTGATTTTAGTGATTATGAAAATGTGGAAGCCACGAGTCATCACAAACAATATCTCGATGGTGAATATGTTGGTGAATATATAACCAAATCATTTTTGATAAAAGTATAATTATTTTTCTGAGACAGTTAGTGCAATAGCCCCAAGCATAATATTTTCGAAATAACTTCTCTTAAAACCAACATCATACATTTTTTGCCCAAGTTGTTTTTGCTCTGGCCAGGTATTAAGCGAATCAATCAAATATTGATAGGCGTCTTTATCGTTAGCGAACTTAGATCCCAAACCAGGAATGAATTTCAGGAAAAACTCCTTATAAAACCAATTTATTGGTTTCAATGGTGGATGCCCAAGATCTAAGCAAGCAAAGACTCCTCCAGGTTTCAAAACTCTAAAAATTTCTTTCAGACATGCATCTATGTCATTGACGTTTCTCAAACCAAAACTAATTGTGATTGCATCAAAATACTCGTGAGGGAAAGGAATCTCTAAAGCATCAGCCTCTAGCATTCTTAGCTTTGGAGGAGGACCTTTATATTTCAGGCTAAGTTTGTTGTATCCAGACTCAAGCATTGGCGCACAACTATCAATTGCTATCACTTCTACGACTTTATCTTCTGTGATCCAAATATCAGCAATATCACCAGTACCAGTACATAAATCCAATATTTTCACTTGAGATTTGGATTTAATAAGTTTAGAGGCTGAAGCGACCATGTGATTTTTCCACTTACGATGCAAGGACAACGTCATAATGTCATTCAAGAGATCGTATTTTTCAGCAATACGGCTAAATAAATTATGGACAAAAACTGATTTGTTGCTCATTAGTAGTTAATTATAATCTACTCTTCAACTACTTGAGCAGTTATCATCTGATACTCCGAAGGCGCCTGAATCGGTGACATAGAATACAAAGCAAACTCTTCCATTGAAATAAGTTTGCCAAACGCAAACAAAGAAATCTCAAAATAATTTTGCATAAACTGAAGATACTCAAGCATAGACATACCTTCTGTAGCTGCAATCATGACATCCAAATTGAACTCATTAGAATCAGAAGCTCGCTGTGCATCGATTTTGGCAAATGCTTGCAGAAAGATTCTTCGACGATCCTTTTCATCTGGCTTTTCTATATTTAAAGAAATCCTAAACGGTAGAAAGGCGGTAGTACTTTGAAGGGTATTTAAAAGATCTGGTTTTAGTTTTTTTAGTTCTTCTCGGTTGTATGGAATATTGCCCAAAAAATTGATACTTGGCAATAAAGCAAGCTCTTTGAGTATTTTAGAAAGTTCTTTAGCATTGTCTCTTTCGTAATCAGTATATGCTCGAGTCAACAATTTATCTAAATTATCAAAATAAATAAAACAAGGTTTATTGTTATTCACCAACTGCTTTAATCGTCCCAGCTCGTGGGTATTACCAATCAATTGATCAATATCGATGTAAACGAAACCTCTATTGTGATTGCCGCACATCCCCCTCAACAAATAAAGCTTCTCTTCAACTCCAGCACCCATAAGCGTTTGCACACTTCCTAGATTACCTCTAGCATGTGCGTCAGAATTAAATATCAATTTTTCTAAAGTGTGATAATCACCAAGTAGTTCATGAGTAATAGTTTTAGTTTTTTTGCCTTTTTCTACAACTACGACTTGCTTAATAAAATCAACGTCTTCTTGTTTAACTGGTGTTTTTAAAATATCCAACTCTTTTTCAGTAAGCTTAAATCTTTTTATAATTAAATCTCTAATAGAAGATCTAACTGGCTCATCTTTATTTATCAGATCTTTTAAGAGCACAGAAGAAATAAATTTTTCTTTGTTTTGAATTGGATATTCCAAAAATTTAATGAAATGTGACTTGTTATGTCCCTCAAGTCCATTAATCAGGGCTCTCCAGATATCCTCATCTGGATTTTCACAAAAAACAACAGGGTCTAGCTTGCTAAAAATTATTTGCATAATTTTTGCAGTGTTCTCTCCAATCTCATGAGATTGAGAAATGAATCTAAGAAAAATATTTTTGAAAAACTCAATTTTACTGGAGTCTTCAGCCATGCCTTCGAGATCAGCGAGTAGATCTGATTTCTGCATAACATTGTTTTTTTCATCTCTAAGAAAATCAATCACTAAATCAAGTAAATTATTATTAAATTGAGATTTGATTAGTGATCTAATAATTCCGGTTCTAACATGAGCAGTGTCAGTTTGATCCTTTAGTTTGTGATATTGGTCTATTAAAAATTTTTCTGCTCTATCACAATCTATTTTGAGTAATGCGCTAGCAGCTTCTTCCAAGTAATTATCAACAGCTTTTAAGATGTTTACTTTTTTTCTACATCTGTCTATGAGTTCAGCGACAATTTGAAAAGTCTCAGGTCTTTTGAAGCTCGGTATAGTTCTGATGACTTCAGGTGTAAGAGAACCTAATTCATCTGCTTCACAAGCAAGATATTGGACAAGAGAAGTGTATGCGATATCTTTAATTTCGGCATTTTGACTTTCCATCCATTTTGACCAAGCACCGACAGATTCATGTTTATATAAATAAAAAATCTTATGCAAAGGTTGTGAAGTTTTATCACCACCACCATCTCGATGCAAGCTTGATGACAACTTCATCTGAAGCATCTCTTCGATTTTCGGATAGTTGGTATAAATTAACCAACCAGCGCCACCAACGCCAGTACCAGTTAACAACAAATTGATGAGTAAGGGGTCCAAATTCTGCTTCTCCCGGGCAGTATTAACTTAGTTAAACTCTAACTATTATTTATTTATGCCCCTAACGCAAAATATTCAATCTTTCAAGAATTAACAAAACTTAACTTTAGTCGCTTATAAAACTGCCGATATATAGATTTAGCAGAATAATATTAGCAATTTTTAAGCTAAACACTGTTATCTTATCCACTATTTGGTGTATATACCCTATATCGGGGGATACGGAGATGGTAAGTATGACGGCTGCGGTAGGCAGTTTTTTAGATAGAAGTATATCAGCAATAACAAGCAAAAGTAACAATGAGGCGCGCAAGCTAGCAACAGGCTACAGCATAAATAATGCCGCTGATGATGCAGCAGGTTTAAGCATCTCCCAAAAATTAAAATCATTAATTAGAGGCTATGAAACTGTAGAAAAAAATATCGGTGATGGCATTAGCATGAGTCAAACAGCAGAAGGCGGTTTAAATTCGATAGTTGCAAATTTGCAAGATTTAAGAAAGCTTGCTGTGCAAGCCGCAAACGGCACAAACAGTAACAGTGAGAAAGGTGCTTTGCAACAACAAGCAAGTAGCATAATATCAAATATAAATGATATTGCTAACCAATCAACTTTTAATGGCAAAAATCTTTTAGATGGAAGTACGGGGTCTGTAAGTATTCAGTCAGGGACTGCAACTGGTAACACAACAAATATAAATTTGAGTGGTGATTTCGCGGCAGATTCTTTAAGTAGCGCATCTGGGCTAAATTCTGGAAATAGTGGCGGCGCGGCTGGAGTTGCAATAAATAATATCGACCTGGTCAATGGCAATACCAATGATATTTTGAAGGGGATTGATAATGCTATTGCAAATGCTACTGCGCAGCAAAGTGATTTAGGAGCGAGTCAAAACGCACTTGAATCCAAGCTAGAATACGCAAGTGTGGCAAAAGAAGCGGCAATGTCAGCTAATTCAAGAATTGCTGATGCCGATATGGCAGCTTCAAGCAGTAGAGCTGTTGGTTATAGAATCACCCAGCAATTTGCTGCTGCATTAAAGGCTCAATCAAATGCTCAAGCAGCTTCAGTTCTCAATTTAATTCCCAAAGTAACGAAATAGATAAACCTTAGTTTTTCCGACAACATCGCCCGGCGGGGCTGCGTATGCAGCTCCGCCATCTCCTTGTTTTATAACGTTGAATACGATAACTAAATAGGCATTTAAGTTATATAGTTTAAAGTCATCGCGAGCCGCACGCAGTGTGGCGTGGCGATCCAGGCTTCCACATAAACTGGACTGCCACGACTTGCTTTGCAAGTCTCGCAGTGACTTTATAGTAATAGTTATGGCTTAAAGCAGAGAGACCAAAGACAACATTAATTTGTGCTTTAGAATTAGATGGATGCATTATTTCCAAATTCTAAGTTTACTAAAAGAAAAAATCAAAACTCCTTTAAGAATTGTTTTTGCAACTGCAACGGAAAATATAATTGATACTTCTAAGACTTGTATTTTAATTCTTGAACGACATAACGACAAACAAAACAATCAAAAGCTAGCTGAATTGATTATTTCATCTGGTTTAAATTTCAAAAATTTAATCAAAGAAGGACTTAGCTCAATCGAAAAAAATCAGAAATTAGAAACACTTTCTCTTGATAAGCTTTTTGATTTAAAACTAGATTTGACAAATATTTTATTCAATAAACTAAATTCAAATCCAGTCATTGCAGAAGACGAATCAGAGTTCATTA
>JAJTHA010000140.1 GCA_021299565.1 Candidatus Caenarcanales bacterium | reverse complement strand
CAACTAAAATCATTAAGAGACTCTTTGTTTAATGATAAAGGTGACCTTAAAAACCCCAAATATGAAAAACAAAACCTTGTTGAATTACAGAGGCTAGCCGCTCGATTAACAACCGATAAGGGTCTGCAAGGGGAACTTACAAAAGCTGAAGCTGAAAAGGCGAAATCAACGAGTTCACAACCAGGATCAAATAATGGGGCACCACAAACTCCTGCGACAGACAGCAAGTCGCCAGCAGCGCAAAACCCTCAACAGAACAGAGATGCGGCTTTTGAAAAATTTTTTCCAAATCAAGAAGAGAGAAGGAATGCGCTAGAACAAATAGCAGATGGTAAGATCCACACATATCCACAAGGAAATTTCTTAAAACTCGGCGACGATGTCTATCACCAAAAACCAGGAGAGACTGAGTTTACAAATATAGCAAAAGATAAAGATGTTCTAAGTGAACTAAAACCCCTTGATTCTTCAGTAGCTGAAGGATGGTATTCTTTCATCCACAATTCACAACCAGGGCTAATTAGTCCTGAAGGAAGAAGAACAATGCTTGAGTCTGGCAAACCAGATATAAGCATTAAACTTTATAACGATACTGAGACCAAATTCACCTGGGACGGAGGTAGAGGAACATTTGTTGTAAAAAATTAAATAAAAGATTCATCAAAATAGTTTGCATTGAAAGCGCAAAAATGACATGGGCATGTCATTTTTGCTAGGACAAAATGGACAAAATCCCTAGAATCCTTAGTTAAAAATTATTTAAAGACATTTTCTAGATAAAAAACCCACAAAATGCTATCTTATCTTAGGTTGATGAAAATCATGTATTACTTTATACTAAAGTCGTACTAATTTTCATTGTGGTCAATTAAATTTGAGAATCAAAGAAATAGAACTTGATAATTTCAAAAGTTTTGGTGAAAAAACCACCATCCCTATTCTTGACGGCTTTACTGCTATCTCCGGACCAAATGGTTCAGGCAAATCCAACGTTGTAGATTCTTTAATGTTTGCCCTAGGGCTGACCACCACCCGCAATATGAGAGCAGAAAAACTCACTGATCTCATCAACAACATTAGCGGGCGCAACGAATGCTCCGTCAAAGTCACTTTTATTCAAGATGCCACTGGCGAAGAGATTTCGCTTCTAAGAAAAATCAAAATCAAAAAAGATGGCTACGACAGTAAATATTTTCTCAATGATAACCCTTCAACTCTAAGAGATATTCACGACAAACTCGGCAAATACAATATCAGCCCTAAAGGCTATAACGTAGTCATGCAGGGAGATGTGGCATCTATTATCAGTATGAACCCTGTCGACAGACGCAAGATCATCGATGAGATCGCTGGAGTTGCAGAATTCGACCGCAAGATAGAACTAGCCGATCAAGAACTCACGGTAGTACTAGAAAGAATCGAAGGTCAAAAAACTATTCTCGCTGAACTTGAAGACAGACTAGATAAACTCAGCGAACAAAGAGCGCAAGCACTCAAGTATCAGGAGCTCAAACAAAGACGCATTGAACTTGAGCGTAAGTTTTTGGCAGTGCGCATCAGACAAGTGCGCAAAGACAAAGAACTAACCGAACAAGAAGCAGAAGAGCTTAGAGTTCTCAAAAACAATCTGCAAGCAGAACAGATCGCCATCAATGAAGATATGGCAAAAGCTCAAGAAGAGCTCAACCGCATTACCCAAGAAATCGCAGAGCTCGGCGAAAAACAACTTCAAGATTTAACAAGTCAAAGAGAAGAGAAAAAAGAATTAATTGCAAGAGAAGAAAGCGCTCTAGAGTATATCGATCAGCAAATCAACAATGAAACTATTGAGCAGCAAAATCTCGAGAAAGAGATCAAAGACTTACAAAAATCACTGAAAAACATCGAGTTTAAAGCAGGTGAATACGCTCAAGAAATAGAAAGTATCAGAAACAATATCAACGAGGAAGAAGCTCGCTATCAAGCTATTCAACAGCAAATTTTGGCAAAGAGCAAAAACTCAAACATCAGCACTCAAAGCATTATCCAGAGCCAAGATAAAGTCAGCGAACTTAAATCCAAAAAATCAGAAATCGAACAAGACAAAGCAAGATTTGATGAAAAAATTTCTTTGCTAGAAGAAAAACTCAACGAACACAGATTAAGTGCAGAAAGATCTTTACAAAAAATCCAAGAGCTCAAAACCAGTGCTGATACGGTGGAGAGCATAGACACCAAAGAACAAATCGCTTTTCATTCTCGCAATGTCCAAACTCTCAAAGAAGAGCAAAGAGAAACCAAAGAAGAAATCAAAAAACAAGAGTATAGACTCAAGTCTTTAAATAGTGAAATCAATAAGCTTGAAGGTCAAGAACAAGCAGCAAGCGCTGCTGGATTTGGCAAAGCGGTAGAAAGCGTACTCAAAATCGATGGAGTACACGGCACTCTAGCACAATTAGGGCGCGTAGAAGGTGAATACCAGATGGCAGTAGAAACCGCTGCCGGAGCAAGATTGAGAGCGGTAGTTGTAGATGACGACTATGTTGCTCAAGAATGTATAGATTTTCTTAGAGATGCAAAATCAGGTCGCGCAACTTTCTTGCCTCTTAACAAAATGCGCGAGTCCAAATCTTACCCACTTCCAAACGAAAAAGGCGTTATTGATTGGGCGATCAATTTAGTCACTTTTGACCCTCAATATCAAGATGCTTTTGGTTATGCGTTTGCCGACACATTAGTTGTCAAGAATCTTGAAGTAGCTAGAAAACTTATCGGTCGTTATCGTATGGTCACAATCGAGGGCGATCAGATCGAAAGAAGCGGTGCTATGACAGGCGGCGCTGCAGTTAAGTCTGGGATTCACTTTGGAGCTGATAGCGAAAAACAAAAAATTAGACTTGAAGAACAAAAAGAAGAAGTAGAAAGATTCATCAAGCAGCTAACCGAAGAAGTAGAAAATCTCGAAGGTCAAATCGAAGAGTCTAGAGTTCAAATAGAAAAATACAAAGAAAAACTTGGAGATATTCAAGCTCAAAGTGGTATTTCCGAAGCACAAATCAAGACTTTACAAGAAAGTTATGAGCAAGAGAAAAACGCAATCAGTAATTGCGCCGGTCAAATCGATAAGCTCGCTCAAGATAGAGAAAAATTCGTTGAAAGAATCAAAAAACTTGATACTGAGATAGACAAAGAAAGTATTGGTCTACAAGCACTAGCTGCAGAGATGGAAGATAGTAAGCTTGAATCGATTATCCAAGAGTCTAGAGAGATAGAAGTTGAAATTAAACGCTATCAAACCATGTTAAACAACGTGATTAACGAATCCAAATCACTTGAAGTTGAGAAAAATTTTAGTAGTCAAAATATCGATAAGCTCAAGAGCAAAATCGAAGCGTCTAATCAAGAGATCAAAGTTCTACAGATCCGCAAGCCTATTCATCAAAGTAAAATCGATAATCTCAAATCAGAACTTGAAACAATAGATCAAGAATTAGAGAAGTTGAGAGCAAAATTACACTCTCACCACCAAAAACGTGATGAAATTTCAACCAAACTCATTAGCCTAGGACAACGTAAAGGTGAGATTTCTAGCAGCATAGAATCTACAGCAATCAAAATAGTTGAGCAGAAGAAAAAACTTATTAGCCTCAACGAACACTTAAGTCAATTGCTTGAAGAGCTTAAAGAACATCCAGAGTTAGAAGAGCTTGAGCTACCGGAAGAAGATATCACTCAATTACAAAACGAACTTAGCAAAATCGAAAAGCAAATGCGTTCTATGGAGCCTATCAATATGCATGCGATACATGAATACGATGAGGTCAATGCACGTAAAGAAGAAATGATTGGCAAACAAGAGACTCTATTTGCTGAAAGACAGATGCTGATTGATAAAATCGACAGCTACAAAAACGAAAAGAAAACAGCGTTCTTGTCAAATTTCAACATGATCGATAATTATTTCAGAGAAATATTCGCTGATCTTTCTTTTGGTCAGGGTGAATTGATACTAGAAGACCCTCAAGAAGTCTTTAACGGTGGACTTGTTATCAAAGCGCAACCGCGCGGCAAAAAAATGCAAAGACTAGAAGCAATGAGTGGCGGCGAGAAATCTCTTACTGCACTAAGCTTCTTGTTTGCTCTGCAGCAATGCAACCCAGCTCCTTTCTATGCTTTTGATGAAGTAGACTCAGCACTTGATGGAGTTAATGTTGATAGGCTAGCTCACAAAATCAGACGCAATGCACAAAACACTCAATTTATTGTAGTTAGCCACAGAAGACCAATGCTTGAACAGTCAGATAGAGCCGTTGGCGTTTCTGTAAGTAAGCGTGGTTACAGTCAGGTGATTGGTGTTCAAAACATTGATCATCATGATAAGGAGCTTGCAGCAGCATAACAAACATGAATGAGCTAGAACTTAAACTTCAAGAAATTACCGATAAAGAGCTTGAGCTCGAAAGAATCAAAGCCAATATTGATGATACTAGCCTAGAAATTTTGCTTGATTTAAGTAAGCAAGGTGATCTCGATCCCTGGGATATTGATCTTGAAAAAGTTACCACCAAATATCTAGAAGCAATCAGCAAAACTAGTGGCGATAGTCTCAAAGAAGCTGGTAGAGCGATTTTTTATGCTTCTGTTCTTTTGAGAATGAAGAGTGATTTACTGGTGGAACAAGGACAAGAGGCTTTGAGAATAGGCTTACACAGAGAACTTGATGATGATTATCTACTAGAAGAAGAACTGGCTAATAGGCACATGACTCAAATTACTTTCAACGATCTTGAAAATGCTCTAAGAAGAAAGTATATTCAAAAAGCCAAAAGATTCAGAAAACTCACTCTACAAGATCTCATAAAAGCCCTACAAGAAGCTAAAGAAGAAGAGGAAAACAAAATCCTCAGACAGCAACAAAAACTTTTTGATTTTGATTCTTACAGCATAGTCGCTCCTGAACTAGAAGGTGATATTCTTGATCTAACTCACTCAGAAAATCTTGAGGGCGCTATCGAAAGACTAAGAGCTGTTCTACCAGAGCATTTGATAGAAGGCAAAGGTATTGAATTCACCAATATAGTAAGGCTTCTAGGTGACTGGTCAAATGCCTTTTTGGCAACTATTTTTTTGGCGCACGAGAATGAAGTCAAATTAGATCAAAAAGAGTTTTATAAGGAGCTATGGGTATATGAACCAAATACTAAATAACTCAACAGAGGATAATATCAACAAACTAGTTGCTAGCAGCGGATTTGATTTTGAATCGAATAATATCGAAGAGGAAATAAAAGCTGTAGAAGAGGTAATTCAAGAAGCAACTGAAGTATTGAATATCAATTCACTACTAGAAGAAGCTCAGAGCTTCAATTTGAGAAAAATCAAAAACAGAATCGAAGCTATATTGTTTCTCAGCGAAAAACCTAGAGCAATAGAAAGCATCGCCAAAGAAGCTAATATCGATTTAGAACTTGCTACAAGAGCGATGTCTCAATTGGTTCAAGAATACGAAGATAGAGATGGTGGCATTACTATTGACTGTTCTGATGGCTATTGTATGCAAATCAGCGATGAATTTGAAGATTTAACAGAAAACATTTTGCCGATAGAGCTTAGATCTGCTGTGCTTAGAACTCTTTCTACCATTGCTCTCAAAGAACCGATTTTGCAAAGCGATTTAGTCAAAATCAGAGGTGGCGGAGTTTACGAACACGTCAAAGAACTTATTGACATGGGACTAGTAAAACGTACTAAAGATGGGCACTCCAATATCGTGCATACTAGTAAATTTTTCACAGAAAATTTTAAGCTTAGTCAAAATGGCATAGAGCTGCAAAAAGTTCTAAAAAAAGCTATACCTAGTGATGTAGAGTTTATCAGACCTAAAGCTGCCGAGGAAGTAGGCGAAATTAGCGAAGAGCTCGAGGAAAGCAATAATAATGCCTGAGTCTGATCAGCTGGCTATTTGGCTAGGTTTAGAAAACTTTAGGCAAATTTTGAAAGATCTACTTAGTTTAGGTTTGGACAATATCAATCAAGCCACTTTTGATAAGTTTTATCCTAGTTATGATTTCGAGATGAAACCCAATAAACGTAAGCTTTTGGCAGAAGAAATCAATAAACAAATCAAAAGCCTCGATCCTAAATCTGAATTGATAGATGAACTCAAACAACAATTAGTGATTCTGGAAAATATGGAAGATGAGTTTACATTTACTCGTAAAACCAATAAATTTACTTACGAGTTTGTTCTCAAAAACGCCTATAAACAAATTATCCCAAAAGGCTTTATCAAAATACTGGCTCACGACAATCCTGGACATAGGGCTCTAACTAGCTGGCAAATTGACAAACGAGATCCGATAATTTTTATCGCTGAACTAATCGGCAATAACAAAATGTTTTTTCATATCAATCTAGGCGAAACAGATGGACTTGCTGTGATTCAGGAAAATGATCTGAATTTCAAATGGACACATTATTTGGCTTGTGAGTATTCTAATCTAGTCAACAGCGAATCAGGCTCATTGACTATGGATAAAATCAATAAAGAAATTAAACTAGTAGACGGTAATATAGCAGCTGCGATGGCACTAAGCAAAGCCGAAATGAAAACAGATGAAGGTATTTCTTTATTTGAAAATAATGTAAGACTAATGGACATGTACAAAAGTGATCTGATAAATTTAGACTTTAATTACTAACTATGTATAATATTTCTGACAAATTCAAAAATAAAGCCCAAAAAATCAAAATGATAGGTTTTGATGTTGATGGGGTTTTGACCGACGGCTCAATTTTCATTGCTGAAACTGGCGAAGTCTTCAAACAATTTCATGCCTTAGACGGTCATGGCATGAGATTAGCAGCAAACTTTGGAATCAAGATCTGCATTATCTCTGCTCGTAAAAGTCCTAGTGTACATAAACGCTTTGAAGGCTTTGGTTTTGAAAGTGATATTTATACGGGAGTTATTGATAAGTGGTCTTGCATGCAAGAAATTATGATGATTCACAATCTTGATAAAGACGAAATCGCTTTTATAGGTGATGATTCGCTGGATATACCAGTATTAGAACAAGTTGGACTAGCAGCTTGTCCGCCAAACGCACATTTTAGCGTGCAAAAACATATTCACTATATTACCGAAAAATCTGGGGGACATGGGGCAGCTAGAGAATTAATTGATGTCATTTTGATAGCACAAGAAAAAATCCCAAATTCATAAATGCAGACAAACACTACTATTTCAAAAATTCTCATTCTTGATTTTGGTTCTCAATACACAGAACTTATCACCAAAAGAATTCGCTCACTTGGTGTTTATTCGGAAGTGAAAAACTTTGATCTTGATTACGCTGAAATCCAGTCAGAGATTAAATCTGGTTTTATTAAAGGCATCATACTATCTGGCGGACCTAATAGTATTTATGACGAGGAAGCTTTGTGGTGTGATGAAAGATTTTTAGATCCCTCTATTCCAGTATTAGGTATTTGCTACGGGATGCAATTAATTTCACAAAAGCTGGGTGGCAAAGTAGAAAAAAGCTCGCATAGAGAATACGGCAAATCAGAACTATCAATAAAATCAAAAACAGGAATTTTTGAGGGTTTAACAGAAGAAACAATTAATTGCTGGATGAGCCATGGCGATCATGTAACTCAAATGCCACCTGGATTTGAATTGATTGGTCAAACCAGTAATTGCCCTATTGCAGCAATGCAAAATCTAGAAAAAAATATTTATGCTATTCAGTTTCATCCAGAAGTGAATCATACGGAAAAAGGACTTGAGATAATCAAAAATTTTGTTATTGAAATATGTAAATGCTCTACTGGCTGGAGTATGCATAATTTTATAGATTTTGAAATTGAGCAAATCAAAAAAGAAGTTGGAAACAAAAAAGTACTCTTGGCTCTTTCTGGAGGAGTAGATAGCGCGACTCTTGCCTTGCTTTTGCAAAAAGCAATTAATGAAAGGCTCATCTGCATGTTTATTGATCATGGTTTCATGAGAGCAAATGAACCAGAAGAAATTCTAGAAAGTTTTTCTCAATTAAATATCAAAGTCATTTATATCGATGCTAAAAAACGCTTTATGGATAAGCTTGTTAATATCAGTGACCCTGAGCAAAAACGCAAAATTATTGGTAAAGAGTTTATTGATACTTTTAATGATGAAATCAAAAAACTAGATGCGAGCGTTGAATATCTAGCTCAAGGTACTTTATACTCCGATGTGATTGAATCCTCTGGCATAAGAATCAATCCCAAAACCGGCAAAAGAGTCGCCGCAACCATTAAATCTCATCACAATGTAGGCGGCCTACCTGAAAATATGCCTTTTAAATTACTTGAACCAATTAGAACTCTATTTAAAGATGAAGTCAGAGAATTAGCCAAAGAACTTGGCTTACCAGATCATCTTCGATTAAGACACCCTTTCCCTGGTCCTGGACTTGCAATCAGAGTGCTTGGTGATATCACTGAAGAGAAAATTGAAATAGTAAGAAAATCAGACTTGATAGTTAGGCAAGAACTGAAAAAGGCTGATGCAAATTCGCTAGTCTGGCAAATATTGACTGTTTTATTACCGATAAAATCAGTAGGTGTCATGGGTGATGAAAGAAGTTACGCACATCCAATTGTTTTGAGAGCTGTCACTTCAAACGATGCAATGACAGCAGATTGGGCTAGATTGCCCTACGAACTCTTGGATAGTATCTCCAGAAGAATTGTTAATGAAGTTGCCGGAGTTAATAGAGTGGTTTATGATATTACATCAAAGCCTCCCGGCACAATAGAATGGGAATAGTAGTGGATAAAATTACCAGCAAAGACAATCAACAAATCAAGTTTGTACAATCACTGCACGATAAAAAAACTCGTAAAGAAGCTGGCTTATGTATCATTGAAGGCAAAACTATTCTTGAAGATGCAATTTCAAGAAATGTAGAGATCAGTAAAATCTTTGCTCGTGAAAATTTCGCAGTTGAAGCAGATACCATTGCAAATAAATGCACGAGTGATGTTGAACTCTTTGTGGTTGATGAGGAATTGATGAGCAAAATTACAACCACAGATACCGCTCCTCCCATAATAGCAATTGCCAAAACTAAAGAATTTGTAGATCCAATTTTTGATAGTGCTAGCTCAATACAAGCCTCTGATATTTTTCTTTATTGTGAAGACATTCAAGATCCGGGCAATTTAGGTTCAATTATCAGAACTGCTTTTGCAGCTGGAGTAAAATCCATCTATTTAAGTCCGTCATCAGCTGATATTTTTAATACCAAAACTATTAGAAGCTCGATGGGGACAGTTTTTGCTGGCAATATAAATTACATAGAAATCTCTGAATTGTTAAATAAGTTTCAAACAAAATGCCAAGACGAAAAACTTAGTTGTGAAATTCTTGGTACAAGTTCTTATAGCGAAAGTAGTTATAACGAGATTAGAGTCAGTCAACAAAAAGTTTTTATGCTACTTGTTGGCAACGAAAGCAGAGGCTTAAGTAAAAGTGCTATTGATTCTTGTACGCAACTAGTCAAAATCCCTATGGCAAATAATGTTGAGAGCATCAACGTACTAGCTGCAACTAGTGTGGTTTTGTTTGACTTGAGACATAAATTATGCCAATCTTAATTGGACTTGATATTGGTAAAAAGCGCTCTGGTATTGCTAGGGCTGATGCTCTAGGCATAGTAATTAAGCCACTCAAAACTTGTTTAACTAATGAATTGATAGCTGAATTAAAAAACTTAGATGAAAATTATGGCATCGAGGCAATTGTAGTTGGTATGCCATGTAATGAAGGCTTTTCGACTGAAACTATTGATTTTGTCAAAGCAAAAACTGAAGAATTAAAACAGGTCTTTAAAAATAGTGAATTTCATTTTGTTGATGAGAGATTTACCAGTAAAGAAGCCGAATCTATACTCAAAAACAAAGGGGTCAAACTCAATAAAGACAATAAAGAGCTGATTGATATGTATGCTGCTGCGATTATACTTGAGGTCTTTGTGGGCGGAGACCTAGGATAAAAATTAGGGTATGCACCCTAAAATTTT
>JAJTHA010000155.1 GCA_021299565.1 Candidatus Caenarcanales bacterium | reverse complement strand
TGATTTGCTTCTACGACCAAGTCTCAAGAGTCCTAAAATCCAATTGATAGCAAAGCTCAAAACCACCAAATGAAATCCTGAAGCTGCAAAGAAGTGTCCTAAGCCTAAGCGTCTGATTTGTTTACTAAATTCTGGTTCTAGCTTAAATGCTCTTGATCCAAAAAGTAAATTTAGAGTGATTTGGTAGTTTTCCTCACTAAGAGTTTTATAGTAATAAGCTGAGACTTTGTCTTGTAAGTCTTTGATCCAATTGCTTTCTTTGCCAATATATTCGACTTTGGTTTTGGAACTTTTATAATAAACTTTGTCTTTGCGATATATTTTTCTTTCGAAATAATCTAATTTGTTTAAAGTAATTTTCTCATCTAACTTGATGTAATCACCACTTTCTAGACCTAGTACACTGGGTGCTGTTATCAGAAAGCGTTTTGGCAGAAAGTAATTAATAAGAGGGTTTGAGTCCTCTTGTTCCACAATATAATCACTTTGATAAAACTTATCTCTGGTTTTGGTGATGACTTTTATCGGCAGCGACGTGAGGATCTCAATCTTTTTGGTTCTTAAAGTCTCTTGTACACTTTGTTTGGTGAAAGCTTTAAATTCAAGATACTCTGATCTAATATTATAGTTAAGAAATACAACTAAGAACATCAAGAGACAACTCATGATTTCTTTGTATCTATGACGTAAACTAGTTAGAGCTATTGCAGAAATTACTAAAGTGATCAAAGCAACAAGGACAACTCTATTGTCTCCGAGTATAAAATACACCGAGCCTAAAATTATTCCAATAGCTGAGGCTAAAAGTGACACTTGTTTAATAGACGTCTCTTGAGTATCTATTTGTTTCTTTTAAATTTTTGATATATGCTTCTGCGTCTTTACCATTCTCGCGAATAATCTCATGTAAAGCCAGATCAACATCTTTTGCCATGCGTCTTGCGTCGCCGCAAACATAGAAATGAGCACCGTTTTCTAGCCAATCAAAAATTTGTTTGGAGTTTTCTTTCATGCGGTTTTGCACATAGACTTTTTCTGCTTGATCTCTTGAGAACGCTGTTGTTATTTCTAAACCATATTTGGATTTGTAAGACTCTAGCTCTTCTTGATATAGATAATCATAAGCAGCTCTTTGATCTCCAAAAAATAACCAGTCTTTGCCGACTTGTTCTCCAGCGTCTCTATCGCAATTACGCTCTTCGATAAATGCTCTAAATGGTGCAATCCCTGTTCCTGGACCAACCATTATGATATTAGTTTTTTTATCTGCAGGTAGTCTGAATTTTTCGTTGACATGCACATATACTCTAAGATTTGTCGAATTTAAATCAACTCTACTGCTTAAATAATTAGAGCAAACTCCCAATATTTTTTGTCCATTTATTTCTTCATCAACTCTTGCGATACATAAATCGACTTGATTCGGGTGCGCTCTCATAGAGCTTGCTATAGAATAAGCTCTTGCTTGAAGCTTTGAAGAGTTTTCTGCGATTTCGTTTGAAGTGAATTGGATATCTGAAAAGCTTTTGATGATATTTACCAAATTGTAACCATTGAATTTTTCTGTAAGTTCAGCTGCTTTGTGAGCGCCTGAAGATTTGTCTTCAATTAGTTTAAAAAGTTTATTAGAAGCTCTGGTGATATTGATTTCTTTAGTGAATCTTGTGAATTCTGCTTCTTGACTGTGTTCCAGAGTGATTAAGCTTAAAAGCTCTTTGACTAAATTTGGATCATTTTCTGGGCATACATAAAGAGCATCCCCAGGAAGATAGTTAATTTCGTCTTCTTTGAGTTTGATTTCAAAGTGTCTAGTATCTTTTTGAGAACCTTCTTTATTTAGTTTGATATTAACTAATAAATCAGTTAGAAAAGGATTTTCTTTGTTGTATTTTTGAGCTGTGTGCGCCATAACTTTTACAATATGCCACAATTTCAATAACTACAAGCATGTGCCAGAACCAGCGATTTTAGACCATGCACCATCAACATAAACGCAAACCGCTTCAGAGCTATCAACATAAATATCACCTAAACTCGGAGTGCCTGGCGGACTAACTTGAGGCTCAAGACGCATGGCTTCGCTCACGTGAAGTTTTCTAGCAGGTGAGGTAGTGCCAATGCCGACATTAGCACTTGCAGTAATATTAATGACAGGACTACTATTTGTTCCAATTTGCACTTTTTGCCAGCCATTAAGGCTTATGGTGTCTTGAGAAAAAGTACCTCCATTTGTAAATCCCATAAAACTATTACCATGACTATAAGGACGTATCAATTTATTTTGCCAGGTATAAATATCCCCAACTGAAGTTATACCTGTTGAGTTAATAAACATTTTTGTTGATCCATTAAATATAAAGTGTATTTGCTCATCATAATTACCAGGATAACCTGCCACAATTTCAAGTGGGTTAGCTGAAGATGCCGCTATTGTTAGGCTTTTATTACTTTTTATTGAGTTAAAACTACTAGTCCCATTGTTACTAATAGATGCAAGTACTAAGCCACCACCATTTTGCCATTCTTGTAAATTAGCAGTTTGTCCCGTAGTTCCTCTATTGATTTGAGTAATTGTATTCCCGTTGCGACTTAATACAGCAAGTTGCGAATTAATCGCTGTATTTGTACCAATTGTCGTTGAACCAGTATCAGTATTTAGAAGAACATTGCCGTTTTGTGTCACTAATGAGTTTCCTCCAAAGTTTGCAGAAATTATCGCACCTCTAT